>CAZPJF010000001.1:0-32089 GCA_964586095.1 uncultured Gemmatimonas sp.
ATCCGCGCCGAGGTTCCTCGGCGCGCCCTGCCCGCACGGGGCTCGACGGGAGGGTGGCCACGAACGAGGCCAGCACCCGCGCATGCAGCACCGTCGTCAGCCGGCGTGCGATCCCGCGCGGCCAGCGCAGCAGCGCCAGCGGTCCGCGCGTCCCCGGCAGCGCGCGGCGCGCACCGCGCGCGGGCGCGTACCCGCGAGCACGGAGGGCCGTGGCATCCCAGCGGCGCCTCATGCGCTCGCTCCCAGGCTCACGCCCTCGGCGCCTGTCGCGGCATCGCGCACCCACGGGAAGTAGCGCCCGAACTCGGTCCGCGTGCAGCTCCGGCCCATCTTCTGCAGCTCGCGGCGCGTGGCGTGGATGACGTGCTTCATGGTGACCTGGCCGCCGTTCGATGCGGCGAGGAAGGCGGCGTTCACCGCGATGTTCCGGATGCTCCCGCCCGCGAGCTTGAACTGCCGCGCCATGAACTCCAGGTCCACGTCGGGCGAGACGGGCGCCTCGCGCGGGAACACCTTCCGCCAGATCTGTTCGCGCTGCGGCGCTTCCGGGAACGGGAACTCCACGGCGTACCGGATGCGCCGGGTCAGGGCCGCATCGAGGTTGGAACGCAAATTCGTCGCGAGGATGACGATCCCGTCGTATCGCTCCACGCGCTGGAGCAGGAAGTTCACCTCGAGATTCGCCCACCGGTCATGCGCGTCGCGGATCTCGGTGCGCTTGCCGAAGATCGCGTCGCACTCATCGAAGAAGAGCACGCAGCTCGTGGACTCCGCCTGGTCGAACACCGCGCCGAGGTTCTTCTCCGTCTCGCCGATGTACTTGCTCACCACGCGGGAGAGGTCCACGGCGTAGAGGTCGAGCCCGAGTGCCCCGGCCACGATCTCGGCGGACATGCTCTTCCCCACGCCGGAGGGCCCGGCGAACAGCACGTTCGTGCCCGCGGCGGGGCCGAGCGCCCGCTCGAACCCCCACTCGTCGTGCACGCGCCGGCGGCCCCGGGCCCCGGCACAGATCTCCTCCAGCTGCTGGCGGCTGTCCTCGGGGAGCACCAGGTCGTCCCAGGTGCGGCGCGGCTCGATGCGGCGCGCGAGCCGCTGCAGCGATCGACGCGACGTCTCGCGACAGGCGCGGACGAGCACGTCGTCACCGATCGCACGAGTCGCCGCAGGTGCCGCGCCGGGCACCGCACCCACCCCGCTCGCGTCGAGTGCCTGCCGCATCTCGCCCGGCGTGAACCTGAACGCGCTCGCGAGCGACCCGACGACCCCGGGCCCGACGCTGATGGCGCGCGACACGAGTTCCCGTTCCCACAGCTCTTCGCGCTCGCCGAGCGCCGGTCGCGGGATCTCGAAACCCCGGAGCGGGACGGCCAGCAGGTCCATGAGGGTGTCCACGGCCGTGGTGCCGGTCATGATCACGACCGGGAGCGCCGACTCGTCGAGCGCCGTGCGGAGCAACGCGCACCAGGCGGCCGCGCGCGGCTCCCCGCCTGCCGCATCCGCGAGCGCGTCCATGTTCGCGAGCTCCACCACGGCGCCGTGCAGGATGGCGTCGCGCCGCAGCGCCACGAGCGTCTCGCGCGTCCACCCGCCGGCACCGAGCCAGGCGCGGCAGTCCACGCGGAGCACCGGCGCGCCGGCCGACGCGGCCACCGCTTCCACCACGAGCGGCATGGCCGCACCATCGGGGCCGCCGAGGTACACCGGGGGCAGCCCCCCATCCCGCTCGAGCGTGCGCCGGAGCGAGGCGACGATCTCCCGGTGCCGGTCGTACCATCGCCCCACGGGCCACACGGGTCGCGCGGCGCGCACCGTCGCGATGCCGGCGAGACGCGGGTCAGGTCGCGCGACCCCCGCGAGGAACTCCAGCACCGACTCTGCGACGACCGGCTGGCGTGCGGGGAACGGGAGCTCCGCGGCGGTGATCGTGAGCAGTCCCTCGCGCACGAGCGGCGAGCCGGCGCCCAGCTGCAATCGCGCCCCGAGCGCCGGGTCGGGACCGCAGCACACCTCACCGAGCAGCTGGACGGTCGGCCGCCGGCGCTGGACATCGTTCTGCAGATAGGCGAAGTAGCGCTGGAAGCGCATCGCCCAGTCCGCCGCGGCGCAGCACACCAGCAGCCGCACCTCGGTCACCGAGAGCCGGAACCGCCGCGCCAGCCGGTGCAGCCGCGGCTCGAGCCCTGCACGCAGCGTCGCCTCGAGCCGAGCATCCAACGACGCCCGCTCCATCGCGATGCGCTCCGAGAGCCCCGCCGCGTCGGCGCCGCCCCCGCCCTCAGGCGCGCCCTCGCTCGCGTAGCGACGGATCTCCCCCTCGGGGACGAAGAGCCCGGCGAACTCGTCGAACCGCTCGTCACTCGCACGGCTCGCCTGCGCCTCCAGCACACGTCGCCGGAGCTGCAGCTCCAGCCACGCCAGCTCGCCGGCGAGCTGCTCATCAGGGCCCGCGAAGGGCGCCACGGGGTCCACGGCGACGTCGGTCATATGCGGGCGAAGTGGTCCACCTTGGTCCGCACCCGCGACGGCGTCACCGCGATGTCCGACTGCACGGGGATCACGCGCACCTCGTACGCCACCGACAGCCGGTAGCCGGCCTGGAGCGCGCTCCAGATGCGGGTCATCTCCTCGAGCCCCAGCGGCATGAGCGCGATCGCGACCTGGTCCACCTGCTGCCGCAGCGAGGCCGGCAGCTCCGCGCCGCGCACGATCGCGTGGTCGTAGAGCGTCCGCATCGCATCCCCGAGGACGTGGTGCTCCGTGAGCAGGTCCCCGGCGTATGGGGTGAGCAGGTAGTAGAGCCGCAACTGCAGCGGCGGGTACTCGCGCTCGCCGTCCGGACGTGTGGACCAGAGCCGGTTCTTGCCATGCGGGCTCTCCAGCACCTGGTACAGGTAGATGTTGATGCTGCCCCCCTCGGCCTCGCCCGCATCCACGTCCGCGGGCGAGCCGAGCGACGGGGTGAGCTCCGCGAGGAGCGATTCGAGCATGCTCGTCACGTCGCCGACGATGTTGACCGGGCTCAGCATGGCTAGGCCGCCTCCAGCCCTTCGCAGGCCAGCACGAGCGTCTCGATCGCGAGTGCGCTGCTCCCGGACTTCAGGTCCGGCCCCTGCCACTTCACGGGGAAGGCGCGCACCAGCCGCCAGCGCTTCAGCTCCTGTCCCCGCTCGTCCTGCAGCACGATGGCCAGGCGCTGCGCGACGTCGTCGTCACTGCCGGCGGGGCGCAGGTGCGGATTGTCCGCCCCGTCGAACGTGCCCGTCATCACGTCGCGATGCCAGCGGAAGAGCGCGTCGCTCGTGGGTCCGGCGACCATCCCGCGCTTGAGCGTGATGTTCGCCACCTGCCCGCGCTCGGGGAACTTGAGCATGTTCGCGTTGCGGCCTCCCTCGGCGTAGTCGAAGGTCTTGGTCTCGAGCTGCAGCCCCGTGCACTCCTGGAACCCGGCCACCTGGAGCGCGCCGAGCTCGAGCACGAAGCGGAACGCCACGAGGGGATCGTCGACGCGTCGCATCTCAGGCCTCCTCCTCGATCACCTGCACCGCATCCGGCGTACGGCGCGCGGTGATCACGATGAACTCGGCCGGAGCCCGCAGTGCGAGGCCGACCTCGGCGACGACGATGCCGTCGCGCCACTGCGCCGGCGGGTTGTTGGTGCGGTCACAGCGCACGTAGTAGGCGTCCGCCGCGCGGTCCGCGGCCATGGCACCGCCGGCGAGCAGTGCCCGCAGCATGCCGTCGAGCGTGCCCGTGAGACGCGCGAACAGCGCGTCGCTGACGGGTTCGAAGACCGCCCAGAGCATCCGCTGTGCGAGCAGCTTCCGCACGCCGAGCACCGTGCGCCGCACGTTGACGTAGCGGTGGACGAGCTCCTCGCTCAGCGTGCGCGCCCCCATGAGACGGAAGTCGCCCTCCTCGAGCTTCACCACGCAGTTCACGCCCACCGGGTTCAGCTCGCCATGCCGCGCGCGGTCCACCTCGGGCTCCGTCCCGAACGCGCCGCGCAGTTCGGCATTCGCGGGGGCGGTGGTCGCCCCCCGCGCGGCGTCGGTCCGTGCGATGATTCCCGCCACGAGGCCGCTCGGCGGCATGAGCGTCCGGCCCCCGGGGATGGCGCACCACACGCGAGGATGGTACGCCGCGCCGTACCGGCGCAGCTCCGGCGTGCCGATGGCCGCCACCCAGTCCTCCGTGCGCCGACCGGGGAGGGCCGCGCTGAACTCGGTCGCACCACGCGGCCCGAGCTCGGCCGGCGCGTCCAGCAGTGCGAACCGGTCCCCTTGTTGCCGGCAGTGCCGCAGGATGTTCGTCTGCGCGGCGGGGAGCGCCGCGGCGGCGACGCGGATCACGTCCGGCACCGCGACCAGGTCGATCTCCTCCACTCGCTCGAGCGCCGCGAGCCCCACGAGGGTGCCCGCGGCGGTCCCGGGGGCCGCGAACGGTCGCCCATCGTCCTCGTAGCCGGTGTAGTAGCGCGCGTCGATCTCGCCCGGATCCGCACCGCCACGCAGGGTGACCTGCGCTGACCGCGCCCCAACGGGGATCGGCGTCGCGAACGGCGCGGGAGGCACCGCCGCACACAGTTGTCCGGATCCCGCCGCGGCGGCGCTCGCCAAGACCGTGCGGATGTACCTCGGACCCGCCGCGGGATCGCCACTGAGGTTGCGGATCGTCTCGATCGGCTCGCGGGCCTCGCCCCGGCGCACTTCGAGCGTGAATCGGCCGGTGACGGTCACTGCCTCGCCCGCCGCATGCGCGTTGGCGAGGTTCGCCGGGAAGCCCAGCCGCATCGCCGTGGCGTCCACCGCATCGGGCGTCGCGCCCTCGGTGGCGACGCCGGCGGGATCGATCACCTGCAGCGCCTCGCCGGCGCGGAAGCCGAGCACGTCCGTCACGGCGATGCGGTCGCGCGCGCCCGTCGCATCGGGTACGGGCAGCGCGAGCGACGACCCGAACGGGACCGCGACCACCCGCAGGCCGTTCCCATCCGACCCGCGCGCCGCCCGCGCGGTGAGGGTCACGAGCTCGCTCCCCCCCGGGTCGCGGAAGGTCCCGGTGGCCTGCGTGAAGCCGTCGCTCCCACCGGAGAGTTCGGTGGCGACGGTATCGGACGGACGGAAGCGCGACGCGCCGCCGGCCGGCAGGCGCTCCACCCGGATGAGCGACGAGAACCCGCGCCGCCGCCGCTCCGCGTAGTCCGACATGGCGTCCGGGGCATTCACCACGCGGAGGATGTCGCGCGGGTGCCCGTCACGCATCGAGACGGGATCGAACGCCTCGCGCCGGCCGCGGAACTCCGCCTCGAGTCGCAGTCCCGCGGCGTACACCACGCTGCCGGCCGGGAACGCCGCTCCCACCGGGGCGGCGAGGGTGACCCGACGCGTCCCGAGGTCCACCGACGCCGGCGCCGCGGCGATCCGGCGGTCCAGCGCGCCGGAGGTGCCGTCCGGACCGGCGATGCGGATGGTGATGCCCGGTCGCAGGTCGACCACCGCATCGAGCTCGAGCTGCGCATCCGCCGGGGTCGCGCCCACCGTGAGGACGCCGACCCGGATCGGCCGGACGGTCGACGTCCCGACGCGGAAGCGCAGCCGGTTCCCCCAGTCGCCGGGATCGAGCGCCCGCACGCGCAACGAGGGCGCCCCGGTGTGGTCCGTCAGGTCGCGCGATGCCGTCGCGAGCGGCAACTCACGCGGGCATTGTCCGGCCGGCGTGACGACCATGAGGCGGCTCGTGTCCGCCGCGCGTACCACCCAGCACTTCTCGCCGCCGTTGCGGAAGAACCCGAACACGCTCTCCGCGAGCGAGCCGAACGGGACGAACTCGCCGAAGGTGTCCACGTAGTCGCTCCACCCCAGCAGCGGCTGCGGCGAGTGGAGCGGCCCGCGTTCGGCGATGCCGACGAACCCCGTGATGGCGCTCCGCAGCGGCGGCGGGGGCGCCTCCGCCCGCTGCAACTGGAGCCCCGGCGCGGTGAGCGTGGCGGCCACCGGTCAATCCTCCTGCATCATCGCGGTGTTGATCCGCGCGATCTCCCCGACCCACCGGCGACGCTCCGGGTGGGGGAACTCCAGGATGTCGCCCACGCCCCAATGGAAGTGGTAGGCGATGTACGCTACCTCCTGGTGGAGCTGGTCCAGGGGGTAGCTCACGATTCCCCCACGCCGCTCAGCTCCACCTCGAACCGCGTCTCGCAGGACGGGCAGGTCGCGGGATGGCGCGCGGTGCCGCTGGCGTTGATCTCGTTGTAGAGGGCCTGCAGGTACGCGAGGTCCGAGGCGAACAGGTTCTCCACGACGCCGGGGTTCACGTCGCGCACCTCCCCGAGGCGCGTGATCACCCGCGAGAGCAGGATGACGATGTGGTACGCGTCGTTGCGCTGGACCCGCGGGTCCTGCAACGGGAGGATCTCGTCCTTCGCGTTCGCGAGCCGCATCACGCCGTCGCGATGCAGGGTGCCGTCCTTGTCGACGTAGCCGCGAGGCAGCCGGAACTCGAACTCCGTCTGGAGGTTCATCATCCGAGGCTCACCCCCTCATGGGCGATCTCGAGCTGCTCGATCGCCATCTCGCTCGCGCCGGCCTTCAGGTCCGGCCCGACCCACTTCGAGGGCCAGGCGTTGCGCAGGTTGTAGCGCACCTGCTCCGCCTTCAGTTCGTCCTGGATGATGATCGAGATGTCGCGGCGATCGACGTCGCCGCGCTCGACCGACTGCCGCCACGCGAGCAGGTCCTGGTCCGCCGAGGCGGCCAGCCCGCCCTTGAGCGTGATGTTGCCATACTTCTTCATCCCCGGGAGCTTCCGGTTGGTCATGTCATCGGCGCCGGTGCGGTACTCGATGACGTCCTGCTCGGAGTTCAGCCCCGTGATCTCCGAGAAGCCCGCCCGCAGCACGCCGCCGGACTCGAGCAGGAAGTTGAAGCCGGCGAGGGGATCGTCAGCACGTCGTGCCATGGTCGTTCCTCCGGTTGATGATGGACGCGCTCACTCGGCGACGTCCGAGCCGCCCTCCCACTGGGCGATCCTGAACACCACGAACTCCGCCGGCTTGGACGGTGCGATGCCGATGTCGGTGATCACGCGCCCGGCCAGCACCGACTCGCGCGGGTTGTTCTCCTCGTCGCACTTCACGAAGAACGCCTCCTCCTCCGTGGTCCCGGTGAGCGCGGCGGCGAGCCACTGGATCCGCAGGAACGCCGAGACGTTGCGGACGAGCGACTTCCAGAGGGCGGTGTCATTCGGCTCGAAGACCGTCCAGTTCGTGCTGCGCCGGATCGACGACTCGATGAAGAGGAAGAGCCGCCGCACGTTCAGGTAGCGCCACTCCGGGTCGCTGCTCGTGGTGCGCGCGCCCCAGATGGCGTGTCCCACCCCGGGCAGCCGCCGGATGACGTTGATCCCGAGCGGGTTGAGGCGGTCCTGGTCGGCGCGTCCGTACTCCGCCGCGAGCCCCACCGCCGTCGCGAGCCGGCCATCGGTGATCCCCGCCGGCGCCTTGTGCACGCCGCGGGTCGCATCGGTACGCGCGAACCGCCCGAGCACCGCCCCGCTCGGCGGGATGCGGATCGGCGCGCCGCTCCGCGGGTCCAGCACGTCGATCCACGGGGCGTAGAGCGCGCCGTAGCGCGAGTTGAGCGCGTTCCCGCCCGCGTAGAGCCCCTGCGCGCGCTTGTAGCCGAGGACCTCGAGCGTCGTCACCGCCATCTCATCCACGTCGGCCACATAGAAGCAGTCCATCCGGCGTTCGCAGTAGGCCATCCCCTGCACGTGCACGGCGCGGTCCACGGCATCGGGGACGGCGACCAGGTTCACGTCGTCGATGGCGTCGAGCGCGTGCAGGCCGGTGCCGCTCGCCTCGTCACCCACGTAGTCGGCCGTCGTCAGCGACACGAGGCCGTCATCCCCCGGGGTCAGCACGACCGCCGGCGCCGTGACGGCCGGTCGCCGCGCGGCCGCGCTGAGCCCCGACGCCGCGGGCACGACATCGCGGACCCGGATGGTCGACGAGCGCGCCTCCACGCTCACCGGCGCGTAGTCGCGGCTCAGCGGGTTCATCGAGAGGCGGTCGAGCGTCTCCACGAGCGCGCCGGCCCGGAACACGAGGAGCGAGAAGAGGTCCGCCGTCGGATGCGCGATCTCGACCGCGATGTCATTCCCCCACGTGCCCGGGGAGGACGCCTGCACCGCGAGGACGTCGATGGCGCCCGGGCCGGCGTTCTGGAACGTGCGGCGGGCCGCCGTCGCCGCGGACACGCCCGGCGCGGTGTAGTGCGCCGTCCGCACCACGTAGCAGCTGCTGCCGCCCTCCTCGAAGAAGGCCTTCACCGCGAACGCGAGGTATCCGTCGTCGATGGGATTCCCGAAGGTCGTGACGAACTGGCCATAGTTCGTGAGCGCGGTCGCCTCGCCGAGCGGTCCCCGCTGGGCGTGACCGACGAACGCGGCCACCGACGTGCCGCTGGCCTGGATCGGCTTGATCCCGGAGGGCGGCTCCTCGATGTAGACCGCTGGCGAGAGATACTCGGCCATGGGCGTTGATCCTGTCGTGAGGGGTGGGCCGCGGCGTCAGCGCTCGCGGCCGGCGAACTGGAAGACCCGGAAGACGACGAACTCCGCGGGGCGCGACGGGCAGACGCCGATCTCCGTGACGACCATCCCGGCGTCCACGATCTCCGGCGGATTCGTCTCCGCGTTGCAGCGCACGAAGAACGCCTCCTCCTCCGTGTTCCCCACGAGCTTCCGCTCGAGCCACTGGATGCGCAGGAATCCGCGGACCGACTTCTCGAGGCTCTTCCAGAGCGTCGGGTCGTTCGGCTCGAACACCGCCCAGTCGGTGCCGCGCTGGATCGAGCGCTCGAGGAAGATGAAGAGCCGCCGGACCCCGACCTGCGCCCAGAGCGGTTCGGCCGAGAGCGTGCGCGAGCCCCAGACCACGATCCCCTCGCCGGCGAGGTTGCGGATGGCGTTGATCCGCGCCGGATAGAGCAGGTCGTTCTCGCCGCGCGTCGTCTGGTGCCCCAGGCCGGACGCGACGTTCACGAGCCCGACGTCGGTCCCGGCCGGTGCCTTGTGCACCCCGCGCCGCGTGTCGCTGCGTGCGAAGATCCCCGCGACCGCGCCCGCGGGTGGGACCAGCACCGGCTGATTGGTGAGGAGGTCCTTCACCTCGAGCCACGGGAAGTAGATGCCGGCGTAGCTCGAACTCAGCGTCCCGAGGTAGGCGCGGACCGCGGCGACCGGGTCGGCCCCCGCGGTGCGCGGCGGGTCCATGATGTAGAACATGTCGCGGCGCCGCTCCACCCACGCGATGACCTGTGCCGCGAGGTTGCGCTGGTGCACGAGCGGGTCGGGCACGGCCGCGGTGGCGAGCCGGGAGTGCCCGATCGCCAGGATGCTGGCGTCCTCCACGGCATCGAACGCATGCAGGCCGTTCTTCGCGAGGTCGCTCCCCACGAAGTCGCTCACGGAGAGGTTCGCGAGGCCGTCGTTCGCGGCCCCCGCGAGCGGCATGAAGTCCGTGTTCCGCAGGACGATGTCGTCGGGGCTCGCCGCGCTCGGTTCGCTCGCGACGATGTACTGCGAGTTGCCGGTCCCTTCGCCGAGCCGCACGGTCACGTGGTCCGTGGCGTTCCCGGCCGCGAGCGAGAGGTTGCCGTGCGTCTCGACCACCTCGTCGCCCAGCCGCACGCTCAGCGCGAAGTCGCGCGCGTACACGCGTGTCACCGCCCTCGGGAGCGCCGGGAGCGCGACCGGCACTCCGGCCGGCGCGATCACCGCGCGCATCGCCGGAGTGCCGCCGACCGAAGTGGTCTCCGTCGCGCGCACGACCACGAGGGCCGCCGCCACCTCGAAGTGCAGCGAGTCGCCCGGCGCGAGCGCGGGACGGCCGTCGGGCCCCAGTACCGCCTGCAGCCGGATCGCCGTCGCCGCCGGGGGATTGGCGGCGCCGAGGTCCACCGCTGCGGCGAGGTCGGTCCTGGTCATCAGCGAGAAGTCGGGCTTGTACGCGACCAGGTTCGTGGCGGGCAGCGTCCGGGCCGATGCCACGCTGCCCTCGAGCAGGCGCTGCGTGAACGACACCGTGCGGTAGGTGGGCGAGGCGGGGTCGACGTCGACGCCGGCCACCACGCCCGTGACCTCATGCACCAGGTAGAGCACGGACCCCGGGACCACGTCGGCGTTGCGCGGCAGGACGATGCTCTCGGCGTTCCCTGCCGCGATGTCCTGCGCGAGCGGCAGCGAGAACTTGCTCGTGGACTCGACGCGCACCCGGAGCGCGGTGCCCCAGGTCCCCGGCGAGACCGCACTCACCTGCAGGGCGCCCGCCACGGCGGTCGCGTCCAGCCGCTCCGCGGCGAAGCTGGCATCCGCGGGCGCCGCCGTGAGGCTGTCCCCGTCGTTGATGTCGCCGTAGTGCGCGACGCGCACCACGTAGCAGCGCGAGCCGCCGGACTCGAAGAAGTGCCGGACCGTGTAGTACAGGTAGTGCTCCCGCAGGCCCGGCGTGATGCCGATCGGACCGCCGAACCGCTTCACGAACTCCGCGAACCCGGTCACCAGCGTCGCGCGGCCCACCGGGCCGCGCTCGGCGACCCCGAGGAACGCGCCGGTGGAGGTGGAGACGCCGGCGATCGGGCGCGAACCCGATGCGACCTCCTCGACATAGACGCCTGGGGCAAGATAGGTGGGCATCGGTCAGTCCTTGGGTGGATTGGGCTTCCTCTTCTTCGCGATCGCTCGCGCACCACGTCCGCGCGGCTTCCGCCCCCCGCCGCGACCCCGGGTGCGCAGGTCGGCGTCGTCCTCGTCCTCGCCCGCGGGCTCGACGGCGCCGCCCGCGCCACCACCGTCCCTGTCCCCGGCGCCGGACGGCTCGCCGGCGGCCACCAGTCCGGCCCGCACGAAGCGCTGCAGTTGCGGACTGCTCATCCACGCCGCGGCCACGGTGAGTTGCTCGCCGGGCGAGAGGCGGACCGTCCGGCCCGCGACCCGGAAGCTCAGCGGGCGCCGCATGGTGTTGCGCAGGAGCATCTGCTTCTCGGCCATCGTCAGGTCCTCGGTGCGGGTCGCGCGGTCAGGCGCGCACGAGCGGGAGCGTGCGCGCCGTGCGCGCCCCCGCGGTGACGGTGAGGGTCGTGGTCGCGGTGACGAAGCCCGCGCGCGACACGCTCACGGTGAGCGCGGTCGCCGGGACGTTCGACGCGAAGTGGAAGACGGCCTGGCCGCGCCCGTCGGTCTCGGTGCGCGTCGCCTCGATCGTGCCGAGCAGGAAGGGCGGGGGCAGCGTGGCGAGGAAGAGCGTGACGCCTCCCACCGGCACCGGAGCGACCGCCGCGCCGTCCACGGCGGTGATCCTCACCACCGCGTCGGCGACCGGGATGCGGTCCAGTGGATCAGGCGGCAGGGGCGCTTCGACCACATGCAGTCCGGCCACCGTGGTGCCGGCCGGGAACGCGTAGTTGGGCCCGGGACGCAGGAGCAGGCGCTGGCCGCGCACGATGCGCAACACCTCGCCCACCCCGAGGCCGCCGATCGCCGTGAGCTCCGCGCCATCCACATCCACGCCATCCAGCGACTCGGCCAGCGTCGTGGTGAACCCGCCCTCCCCCACCACACGGGCCCCGGCGGCGATCGCGGGCACGAACGGCACCGCCGCGAACTCCGCGCGATTCCCGGTCATGCCGGTCACGATCACCTGCAGCTCATCCTCGCCGTCGGTGCCGATCACCGTCAGCGCGCTGCCGGCGCTCGGGAGCGAGAACCGCCGCGACTGGAACTCGCGCGAGGTCAGCTCGACGACGTGATCCGGCGCGCCCGCGGGTCGCGCGGCGACGTCGGCGAACACGAAATGCCCGTCCTGCTTCTGCACGGCGCGGCGGTGGTGCGTGCTCAGCATGGCGCGGTAGCGCGCGGGCACGAGGTCGAGCCGCGTCAGTGCGTCGGCCACGCGGCCGACGTACCGCACGCGGGAGACGGTCGTCTCGAGGGCCGTCATCGGACCGCCCGGTCGCCGGCATCCCACGCACCGCGTGCGCGCGCCAGCCGGCGCACGGCGTCCACCAGCCCGCGCGCCGACAGCTCGCCCAGCGGCTCGCGGTGCGGGCGTAGTTCGTATGCGTACGTCTGCCGCCCGTCGAGTTCGAGCCCCAGCACGCGCAGCTGCGGGTCGACGAGGAAGAACTCCCAGCCCGGCTCCGCCACGTCCTGCGCCATGCCGAGGATCACGACCTCGGGATGCGCCGCGCGAGCGAGCGCGACGAGTTCGCCCTGTCCCCGGGCGGTCCCGACGATCGTCACGTCGTCCGCCGCGCCGAGGATGTGCCTCACGATGTCATCCAGCATCGCGGGGAGGTTTGCGATGGCCACGCGTATCAGCGACACGGCTCTGTCTGGGAATGGGTGCCGCCACGTTGCGACCGGTGCAGGCATCCGCCTATGGTCCCGGGGGTGCCTTTTCGGTCCAGCACCGGCCTCGGGCCCAGGCACGCCTCGTACTGCATCCATTTGCCCATCCGCTGGCAGGGCCAGGGACCGGTCCCTTCGGTGGGGGGCACGATTCCGCGCGATGCTCCCCGCCCGCTATCTTGGCCCCGTGCACGGGACCACCCCGCAGATCCTCCTCGGCGTCACCCTCGCCGTCCTCGTCGTCGCGCTGACCGCCCTCGCGCGGCGGCTGCCGATCCCCTCCCCCATCCTGCAGGTCGCCGCGGGCGCGCTGCTCGCCCTCATCCCGGGCGTCAGCGTTCCCTCACTCGACCCCGACCTCGTCTTCTTCGTCTTCCTGCCGCCCATCCTCTGGGCGGCCGCGTACTTCACGTCGCTGCGCGAGTTCCGCACCAACCTCCGCCCGATCGGGTTCCTGGCCATCGGCCTCGTGGTCGCGACCACGGCGGTCATCGCGGTCGCCGCCCGCGCGCTCATCCCCGGCATCCCCTGGCCCGTCGCCGTCGCGATCGGCGCGATCGTCTCGCCGCCGGACGCCGTCGCCGCCGCCGCGATCGTCTCGCGCCTGCCGGTCCCGCGTCGCGTCATCGTGATCCTCGAGGGCGAGTCGCTCGTGAACGACGCCTCGGCGCTCGTCCTCTACCGCACCGCCGTCGCGGCCGCGGTGACCGGCGTGTTCAGCTGGGGCGAGTCGGTCGTGCGCTTCTTCATCGATGCGGGCGTGGGCGCGGCGATCGGCTTCGCGGTCGGCTGGCTCGTGATCGAAGCCGCACGCCGCACGCGCGACTCACTGGCCGAGGTGCTGCTCACGCTCGCGGGACCGTACGTGGCGTGGGTCGCGGCGGAGACGATCCACGTGTCGGCGGTGCTCGCCTGCGTCGTCGGCGGGCTGTACGTACGGCAGCATCTCTCGATGGCCGTCGCGCCGCTCTCGCGCATCCAGGCCAAGGCCGTCTGGGACCTGTTCGTCTTCGCGCTCAACGCGGTGATCTTCCTCATCCTCGGCGCGCAGGGGAAGGCGCTGCTCGCGTCGGTGACGCCGGAGCGGCTCTGGCCGACGATCGGCACGGGTGTGGTGATCGGCGTGGTCGCGGTGGTGGTGCGGCTCGTGTGGGTACCGCTCGGCACCTGGCTCCCGCGCGCGCTCGACCACCACGTGCGGCATCGCGACCCCATGCCGTCGTGGCGATCGGTGGCGCTCGTCTCCTGGACCTCGATGCGCGGGATCGTGTCGCTCGCGGCGGCGCTCGCACTGCCGCTCACGCTGGCCGACGGCTCCCCCTTCCCGTTCCGCGCCGAGATCCTGGTGATCACGATGGTGGTGATCGCGCTGACGCTGGTGCTGCAGGGGCTCACGCTGGCGCCGGTGATCCGCGCGATGCGCTTCGCGCCCGAGACGGTGCATCACGAGGAGACGCGGATGGCGCGGCGGGAGACGACGCGGCGCGCGATCGAGACGCTCGATGACCTCGCGCGCGAGCCGGGCGTGGACCCGCGCGACGTGGAGTGGCTCAAGCGGGAGATGCGGGAGCGGCTGGCGGAGGCGGCGACGCCGCACGGCGGGAGCGATGCGGGGCGGCGGCGGTTGCGGCTCCAGACGATCGCGGCGCAGCGGCGGATGCTGGTGCGGCTGCGGAACGAGGATGCGATCAGCGACGAGGTGCTGCGGGAGCTGGAGCAGGAGCTGGACCTGGAGGCGATCCGGGTGGGGGCGGGCGAGGAGCGTTAGGCCAACCGGATCGCCGGCCCCTCCTCGTGCGCCGCCGGGTTCCGCGTCGTCCCCTCGGGCAGCGGCTCGGTCCGGCTCAGCCGCTCCACGTCGATCGCGATGACGTCGTCCGCCGAACTCGTGAAGATGCTCGCGAACTTCACGTCCCAGCGCATCTCCTCGCAGGTGTAGCTCGTGCGCTGCCGCACGCGGGTCGAGAAGGTCTCCTCGTGCGCCTCGACCGAGATGACGAACTCCGCCTCGGCGCGCCGCAGGTCGTCGGCCGTGAGGCCGCGGAGCGGACTCTTGGCGTCGATCGGATGCACGACCGTCCAGTGCAGGTTGAACAGCTCGACCTGATCGCGTTCGAGTTCGAGCCAGTGGAAGTTCCGTTCCCGCACGCCGTCGAAGTGCTCGAACCAGCTGAGGATCACCCGCACCCGCACGTCGCTCAGCTCACCGGGGCGCTCGTTCACCATGCGGAACATCACGCCGCGCCCGCCCTCGTATGGCGCGACGATGAGCGACTCGGAGAAGCGGAGCCGCATCCGCGGGCGCATGAGCCGCGCGACGATGAGGCCGGCCGCGGTCACGATGAACAGCAGCCCGACGAGCGACTCGAGGATGACCAGCCAGTTGGCGGTCGCCCCCACGGCATGCACCCCGTCGAGCCCGGTGGTGGTGAACACCCCGACGCTGAAGGTGAGTGCGCGGAGGAAGGGGTCGGTGAGGCCGAGGGTGTCGGCGCCGGCGAGGGCGCCGGGCCCGAGGGAACGGAAGGCGATCGCGAAGACGCCGTTGGTGAGGAGGAGGACGCCGGCGAGCCACCAGAGGAAGCGGGGCCAGGAGGCGTCGAGGGCGGCGAGATAGGCGCGCTCGGCGCGCTGGGCGCCGAGGCCGTACTTGCGGGAGACGGGGCGGCCGTCGCGGCCGATGAAGCGGCCGCGCGCGGCGTTGGCGGCGACGCGGCCGAGGCCGAGGTCGAGGGGGTCGGACGTGGCGTGTGTACCGCGATCCGGTCCCTCGAGCTCGCCCGGCTCGCCGCTGGGGCTGGGAGACGTCATGCCAACAAGATACCGACGGGGCCGCGAAACCGTCGGCCGGAGTCGCGGGGACGGCTCGCGAGCGACGCGCTACGGCGCCCGCGCGCCGCGCTGGACCGGCGACTGCAGCGGCTTCGCCTCCGCCGCGGACCGCAGGTACAGGTGCAACGTCCCCGGGGGGTGCCGCGGACTCTGCGGCGCGAGCTCCACCGCGCCGAACAGCGCCCGGAATCGATCCAGCTCCGGCCGCACGAGATCGCAATCGGACGGGTGATAGCACCGCAGGTTCGAGACATCCTGCGGCAGGCGCGTCGCCTCGCGGCGGACGTCGTGCCCCAGCGCTCGGAGCGTGTCGAGGACCGCCTGCGCCACGCCGTTCCCCGAATCGAAGATGACCACGCGGAACCGCGGGCGCGCGCAGTCCTCGCGCGAGGCATCGCAAACGACGCGCACCGAGGCCCAGTACTGCATCGCGTGATCCCGCTGCCGCCCTGCCGGCTCCCGCAGGAGCTCGACCACCGAGCGGCGGGCCAGCACGCCGAGACTCGGCACGTCGCGGAAGTACTCTCGGTCGTTGGGCGGGAGCATCGCGCGCGCGATGAGGTTGCCATCGACACGATATCGCGCACCGGCCACGATGGTCGCCGGGTCCGCCGAGAGCGGCTTCCCGTCCAGACCCACGAGCTTCGGTCGGCTCCAGCGTCCCCCGGCCCGGTCGAAGTTCCCGATCCAGACCCACCCGCTGTCCGAACTGGCGCGCACATCCGCGACGGTACTGGGCTGGTCCTCATCGGCCACGAGGGGGCCGACCGAACTGTCGGGGAGGATGGTGCGCTCGCTCGAGATCACGTCCACCGTGAGCTCGGCGCCGGGCACGTGCGCGCCGTAGAGGTCCGCGCCGGTGAGGACCGCGCTGTCGAAGCGTACGCCGGCCAGGTCCGCGTAGCGAAGCGAGGCGCCGACGAGCGATGCACTGCGGAGGTCGGAGTCCGTGAGGATGGCACTGTCGAGGATCGCACGGTCGAGGCGGGCAAGCGCGAGGTCGGCGCGGCTCAGGTCGACGCTGCGGAGGTCGAGGTCGCTGAGGTCGGCACCGCGCAGCTGCACGTCGGCGAAGTCCCGCATCCCGCGGGCGACCAGTCGCCGAAGGTCCGCGGCACTGCTCGAAGAGCCCGCTCCGCTCCGCAGCCGCGCGATGGCTTGCTCGTCCTGCTGCTGCCGCCAGGCCTGCAGACCGGCGGCGACCACCAGAGCCGCCGCCATGAGCCCGGTCAGGATGCGCCCCGCCCACGACCGACGTGCGGGCTCGGCGGCGACCGCGACCGGCGTGCTCGCGACCTGCGCCTGTTCATGGACCCGCGCGGCGCCTTCATCGACGGCCGTCCAATCGAGGTCGTGGTCGAGGAGCGAGGCGAGTCGTGCGTACGCGGCGCTCACGCTCGCGGGATCCACCACCTCCATCGCCGCCTCGGCGACCGGCAGCCGTTCGCCGAAGCTCCACTTGGCGACGTACGGGATGTACAGGCGTCGCACCACGCGGTCGAGCGGGATGCCGACCGGAACCCAGTCGGCGTACGCGCGCTTCCACTCCTGCGTATAGCGGGCCCGCCACTTCTCGGTGCTGTCGTACTCGCGCGAGCTCTCGTCCCGGCTCGGGAGCGGGACCACGCGGAGGCGCTGGCGCGGATAGGGCAACTCACGCTGCATCTCGACCGCACGCTCGCTCGCGCGCCGCGCACCCACGAGACTCTGCTCGTTCGACGTGAAGAGCGTGACGAGCAGGTCCGGCAGGAGGATGGTGCACACACCGCCGATGTCACTGATGCCGGTGCGGCTGTCGACGAGGATGAAGTCGTAGTTCGCGATCCACTGCTCCCGAAGCCCCTCGAGCACGCCGCCGACGTCGTGCTCGGCGAAGAGCGCGTTCCAGTCCAGTTGCTGCAGCGCCTGGGCGTAGGTTCCGCGCGTCGGCAGGTCCTCGGCGCCGGCGGCGATGAGGTCGAGCGAGACGCCGTCGCCGAAGGGTCGCGCCTTCACGACGCAGGACCGCCAGTCCAGTGGCGTCGTGTCGCGCGCGGAGAGGAGGAGGTCGAGGACCCCCGGCGTCCGCATCGGATCGGGATCGAGCGACGACGGTGCGCGCTCGAAGTACTTGTGAAGCCCGGGCGCCTCGAGATCCCAATCGAGCAGCAGCACCCGCCGCTCCGCCCGCGCCAGCAGCGCCGCGACGTTCGCGAGCGCCATCGAACGGCCGACGCCGCCCTTGTGCGAGTAGAAGGTCACGACGCGCCCGCGCCCCCGCGGCGTGGACGACCCTGACGCAGCCTCCGCCGCCGGCGCATCGAGGGGGGTGTGGATCATCCCCGGCTACCGCGGTGACACGTCACTGCGACCGATCTTCGGCTGCGTCGTGACGAGCATCTCGTCCAGCTTCGGCAATGCGAAGAGCGACCGGCGGGGCGGCGCGAGGGGTTCACTGTCGGGCACGATCGCCGGCCACTCCGGGTCGAAGGCGGGTGCCTGCTCCATCGCGGCCGCCACCTCGTCGGCGAACTGCTTCACCATGAGTTCGAACTCGACGTAGGTTGGCGCCATCCGGAACCCCTCGTTGCTGATCGCGAAGTTCCCGAGGTCCAGCCACTGGGTCGCCTTGGCGGCGGGCGGGAAGTGCCGGGTGCCACCCCACGCGATCGGCACGACCGGGCCGTTGCGCGTCCGGAAGGTCGCCCACTCCGACACGCACCACGCGGAGCGGAAGTAGAGCGGGTCCCAGATCGGCACCAGGCATACGGATGACTTGAGCGCGTTCACGACCTCGTCCTTCCAGGCACTTCCCACCTTGAGGTCCTGGGCATCGCGGAACACCACGGCCGGATACCCGAGCGCGCTCGACAGCTTGGACTGGAGCATGCGCTCGAAATGGCGCTGCACCCACATCTCCACGTCGGAGTCGGAGACACGATCCCCGTCGCGCTGCTGGCGCTTGTAGCTGATGAACACCGCGTACTCGTACCCCACGAAGCTCCTCCGCCGCGTCGCGGCCCGAAGTCACACCGACATCAACATCCGCATCAGATTCGGCATCCCGTGCCCCTGATGCTCCCGTCCCCGCCCCAGGTCCGTGCAGCTCTTGAGCAGCAGCGCCTTCACCTCGTCCGGCCGCCCGATGAACTCGCGCCGCACCGACAGGAACGCGGCCAGCAACCCCGACACGTGCGGCGCCGCCATGCTCGTCCCGCTGTCCGCGCGATACAGGTTCGTGCTGCCTCGATACCGGGCGTTGCACGACAGGATGCGCTCGCCCGGCGCGACCACGTCGGGCTTGATCCGGCCGTCGGACGTCGGCCCGCGCGAGGAGAACGCGGAGACGCCGTAGAGGTGCGGCTTGTCCGGGTTGACCGAGCCCACCGCGATGCAGTCCTCGAGGTTCGCCGGGTCGCCGATCGACATCGGATGGTTGATCTCGAGCTCGCCATCGGGGGTGTTCACCTCGAGCATCCCCTCGTTGCCCGCCGAGACGACCGTGAGCACGCCCGCGCGCCAGAGGCGCCGCAACTCCACGCAGATCGGCGAGAACCCGCACCCGTACACGGTCGCGTCGTACGGGCCGCCGAGGCTGAGGTTGAGGCCGTGGATCTGCAGCCCGGATGCGTTGTCGTTGATGCTCGCGATGTGGTCGAGCGCCTTGATGATCCATGCATCCTCGCCGGCACCATCATCATCGAGGACCTTGTACACATGGAGCCGGGCGAGCGGGGCCATGCCGCTGTACTGGCCCCGGCCGTCGCTGCCCGAACCGGCGATGATCCCGGCCACGTGGGTGCCATGGCCGTCGAGGTCCCGGTCCTGCGGGATGACCCTCGGCGGACCCTGCTGCGTGCAGTCCCACACCTGCACGAGGGTCCCGGCGTCCCGGAAGTGCGGGTGATCCGCCCGCACGCCGGTGTCCAGCACCGCCCACGAGATGTCGCGCCCGAGCGCGCGGTAGCTCTCGCGCGCGGCGTCGACCTGCACCGCCGCCGCCGACCGATGGAGGAGCTTGCGCTTCCGGACGCTCTTCCACACGGCATACACGCGGATCTCCGCGTGCCGTCCGCTCACCTCGAGCAGCTCCTCGCGTGTGAGCCGCGCGGCGACGAACCGACGCAGCGAGTCGATCCGGGCCGCCTCCCTGGCCTCCTGCGCCGCCTTGGCCGCGCGCGCCCGGGGGACCCTGCTCGTGGCCTGCGCGACGACGATCCCCTCGACCAGTGCCGCTGCGCGCGCGATGCGCTCGTCGAGCGTCGTGCCGCGGATGCCCAGTTCCTTCTCGATCGCGGGCGTCCTCCGGGGGTCCTCGCCGATCGCCCAGTACCCGGGCTCCAACACCTCCAGCAGCACCGGCTGGCGCCCTTCGCCCGACAGGTCGGACGCCACGTCCCTCGCCACGAGGAACCGCGCATTGCGGTCCACGCGCGCGGCCTCGCTCGCGATCACGCGCACCTTGGGATGCGCGAGGTATCCCGCCGCGGAGTGCGGGTTGAAGCCGAAGATGCGCGTGGTGCGCGTGTTGACGATCACCTCGTCGCGGACGAAGCCATCGGGCGAGAAGTCGTTGCTGAATCCCTTGTCGAGCGCCACCGGGTCGAGCGGGTCGGCGAAGTTGTCCCAACGGCGGATGCCGTCCGGCACGGGGAGTTCGTTGTCGCCGAGCTGGTCCTGGATCTCGCGGATGCCGAGCGGGGATCCGATGGTGATGAGATCGAGCCGCTCCGAGCCCGCGGCGGCGCGATTCCGGAGCGTCTCGTACGCGATCACGCTCCCCAGGCTGTGCGCGATGAGCAGCGCCGGCTTCGGCTCGATGTCCAGCACGGTGATGAGCCGCTGCTGCGCCTGCCGCCGCTTCCGTGCGTCGTAGAAGTAGGCGGCCGCATCGCGCACGAAGAGCGAGAGGAAGCCGCGCGTGATCGGCTTGCGGAGGAATCGCGGCAGCGGCAGTGCGCGCGCGCCGGGCCCCCGGGCGCCGCCGGTGGGTGCGCCCGCCCCGAGCTCCTCGTAGATGCGCGATGCGAATCGCAGCGCCTCGCGCTGGGCCTGCTTCGGCACCGCCCCGCGCAGGTCGTCGTCGGGCCGCGCGACGGCCGCCCGCGTCTCGAAGCGCGTCCGGATGTCCGCCGCAGGGTCGGGGTGATTGAGGTCCGACCAGCGCGCCATGCGCGTCTGCGCGCCCATCTCGCGGCCGAAGAGCGCGAGGTCCCACTCCCGCTTCAGCGGATCATGCAGCGCCTGCTTGCCGATCCCATGGATGTACACGACCGGCCGGCCATCGAGCACGGCCTCGGCCGCGGCGCGCCGAACGCCCCGGACCCCGCGCGTCGCCCCGCTCCGCTTCCTCGCCATCGTCGCCTCGTTGCCGACCTCGATCACGGCGCCCGCAGAGTCGGACACGGATGAAGCGGCGCTCCCACAGTGCTATTGACACGTTTCGGTGTCAAGCACACCGTTGGGCGCCAACAGCGATGTCGTGGAGGCACGGATGCCGACGGCGATCTTCACCGGAGCCGGCGCGTCGAAGGCGATGGGCTATCCCCTCACCTTCGAGCTGCTGCCCCTGATCCTCAGGGGGATCGAGGACGGGACGCTCTTCGAGGATGCCGCCGAGCATGCGGGCACCACGCGCGCGCAGCGGGCTCGGCGGCGGGAGGACCTGCTGCGCGACCTGCATCTGCTGGTGCCGGGACTGGGACGCGTGGCGCGCCGCCACTCCCCGCTGATCACCGATCTCTTCTCGCTGCTCGACCACGCGATCCAGTTCGGCGAGCACCTGCCGATCGGCGGCGATCGCCAGATCCGGCGATGCCGCTGGCTCCTCTCGGCGGCGATGGCCGACGTGCTGCTCGACGTCACGGAAGCCGCGTGGCAGCCGCTCCGGGAGCGTCGGGACACGCGGACGCGGCGATCGGCCACCGCGCGCATCGCCGACCGCTTCGCCGCGTGGGTCCGGTCGTTCGGCGCGAACGGCGGCGTGGTGACGACCAACTATGACATCGGCCTCGACCAGCTGCTCTACCGCCGGGAGTCCAAGGAGACGCTCCCGCACGCGCTCGATCTCGGGTTCGATTGGCGGCATCCCGCCGGCACCATCCACCCGCGTCCCATCGCGCCCCGGCTGCGCGTCTACAAGCTCCACGGTTCGCTCGACACGCTGAAGTGCCACACCTGCGGTTTCGTCTACTTCAACTGGTGGGGCCCGATCGCGCATCAGGCACAGCGGGAGCGACTCGACCGGAACAACACCTGCGAGTGCCGCAGCGACGAGCGGCTCGACCTGCACCTGGTCTCACCCTCGTTCATCCGGGACGTGCGCGACGCGAGCCTCCTCGCCACCTGGAAGAGCGCGCTCGAGTGGCTGCGGCGCGCCGACCGGTGGATCCTCGTCGGCTACTCGCTCCCGACGGAGGACATCGCGATCCGCTCACTCCTCCTCCGCGCCTTCCACACCGCCGACGTGACGCCGAGCGTGACCGTCGTGCAGCAAGGGCGCGCGGCGGAACCGCGCTACAGGCAACTCTTCCCGCGGGTCCGGTTCCACGATGCCGGGCTCGGCAAGTACCTCGATGCGATCGGTGCGTGAGCATGGCGCCGGGCTCGCGTGCCAGCGACACCGCACCCCTTCGCCACCACCGCCGACCGCGTTCGCACCGACCGCCTTCGCAGCTCCGCAGCCGCCTCTCTACCAGGAGTCCCGATGACCGATGCAACCCCACCCGCCCCCGGCCACGCCCCGGTCTCGCGGAACGGCATCCTCGGCGTGCTCGTCGTGATCACGGTGCTCGCGTTCGTGATCTTCTCGGGCCTCTTCGATTTCTTCCCGAACGACGAGTGCCGCCTGAGCCAGCCCGGCACCTTCCTTGAGATGCGCGATTCCGCGCGGATCGCTGCCGCCGCAGGGCGAGACGGGGCGTCCGGGTCGGTTCCCGGGAGCAGCGACGCGTCGCAGGCCGCCGATCGCGCGGACACCGCGATGGCTCGCGATGCGGCGCGCGCCGCCGCGGCCGCGAGCAACCCGGACTGCGGCCGCGCCACGATCACCTGGCTCTTCATGCGATGGGACGTGTCCTTCGAGCAGCGAATGCTCCTGCTGGTGATCCTCGCCGGCATGCTCGGCGGCACGCTCCATCTCCTGCGCTCCATCTCCTGGTACATCGGCAACCGCGAACTGGTCTGGAGCTGGCTCGTCTACTACCTCTGCCTCCCGCTCGTCGGCGGCGTCATCGCCGCGATCGCGTACCTCGTGATGCGCGCCGGGTTCTTCCGCATCGGGATCGGTACGCCGTTCACGTACCTCGCGTCGGCCGCCCTCTTCGGGATGTTCTCCACCCCGGCGGCCCTCCGGCTCAAGGAGGTCGCGGAGGCACTGTTCGCTCGGCCCCGCGCCGGGCTGAACACCGCCCCGCCCCAATCGGGACCGGACGGCGGCGCCGCGCCCAGTGGCCCGCTCGGCATCACGAAGGTCAAGCGTGAGAGCCGTACCACCGGCGCCGACCGCGACGCTCTGGTCCTCACGGTCAGCGGCCTCGTCCCGGGCGTGACGGTCCTCATGAACGACACCGTCCGCGCCTCCTCGCCCGGCGCCGCCGGTACCCTCGTCATCCCCCTCGACGAGAAGGACGTCGCCCTCCTCGATGCCGGCGGCGACTGCCGTCTCGCCCTCAAGGCCCCCGACGGCGCCCTCTCTCCCATCTACGACTTCGCGTGAGGCACCGCGCATGATCACCCACCGCGAGGATCACCTCATCCCCCTGCGCAACGGCCACGCGATCAGCGCCGGCTGGACGGCCGCGACCGACAACCGGCCGATGGGCGTGACGTGGCACTGGACCGCCACCCGCGACCTCAAGCTCTGCACCGAACTGCTGGGCGGGCCGAACGCGCAGCGCCGCGGCGAGGCGAGCGCGCACTTCGGCGTGGGGCGCACGCGCATCGAGGGCATCCACCGCTACGTCCCCATGGAGCACCGCTCGTGGCACGCCGGCATCGGCCAGGTCTACCGGTGGGACGGGCGTGCGATGGAGGGCGACGGCCGCTTCAAGGGTTCGCGCACCACCATCGGCGTCGAGACCGTCCACATCGGCAATGCGCGCGGCAGCATCACGCCGCAGCCCGACTGGATCCCGGTCGCGGACACGAACGGACGGCTCTCCATGCAGGTGCCACCCTGGCCACCCGAGCAGGTCGAGATGATGATCGAACTCGGTCGCGAGATCGTCGACCGCTGGCGGCACATCAAGCCGCGCGACCACCACGGCCACCACGATATCTGCCCGGGCTACAAGATCGACGTCCTCGGCTTCCCGTTCGCCGAGGTGCTGCGCGGCATCTATCCGAACGAGCGGGTGCCCGACGTCTGGACACCACTCCGTTCCGCCAAGCAGCGACAGGAGGCGCTGATCCTCCTTGGTTACGACCTCGGCCCCGCCGGCGCCGATGGGGACTGGGGGCGCCGCTCGGACTCCGCGCTGCGCCGCTTCCAGCGGGAACAGGGCATGCGCGAGGACGGGATGTGGACGGTCTTCACGTCATACCGCGTGCACGACATCATGCCGGAGGCGCAGCGGCGGGCCTTCTTCACGTAGCGGCGTGCCGGAGGCTCGCCCATGCGGCGCGCAGCGCACGGGCCCCTGCCGCCGGCCCCCCGGGATGCCCGAACACCCCCCGCCCCACCACGAACCCGAAATCCGCGTGCCCGATCCGCTCGCGCACCCCCGCCAGCGTCGCCGCCGAATCGCTCCCCCCCGGCACCGGCAACGCCGCCTTGAGCGAGCCCATCGGCTCGAGGCAGGCGCGCACCTGCGCCAGCACCTCGGCCTCGGCGGTCCGCATCCGCTCCCCGAACCCCGGGAAGATCACCGCGTCGCACCCCGCCAGCCGCTGGAGCTTGGTGAACACCCGCGGATGGGCCCCGAACCCCGGCACCTGCGTGAACGCCGCGAGCATCGGGAAGTGCGCGAAGAGTGGCACCGTCGCGTGGCGCGCGAGCATCCTTACCGCGCTCAGTCCCACGGGGAGCGCGTTCAGCATCACCGCCCCGGCCCCGGCGCCGACCGCCTCATCGTGCAGCGCGGTGATGCGGTCCACCTCGTCGGTGATGTTCGCCAGGTACGCCTTGGGAGCGCCCGTCTCGCGTTCGGCCCGCGCACGCGCCTCGCCCAGCAGCCGCGCGCGCACGGCCAGCGGTGACCACGCCGCATCGGCGAGCATCTCGTCGTCCTTCACGATGTCCAGCCCACCGACGAGCCCCGCATTGCCCAACGCGGCGAACGCCTCGGGCGCGAGGCCGAGGTTGGGCTTGATGACGCCGATGAAGAGCGGCCGCCCGTGCGCGTCGAGCCGCTCGCGCAGCCCCGCGAGGCCGAAGCGCGGGCCCGCGAAAGCCGCGAGGAAGCTCGCCGGGAAGCGGATGTCCTCGAGGCGCACCACCGGGACACCGGGCACGTGGAACACGCCCTCGCCGAGCACGGCGGAGAGGAGGTTGGGGAGCCGCGGGCCGAAGTTCGCGTGCGGGTGCGCGATCAGCGCGCGGCAGGCGTGCATCCCGCCGCGCGCCTCGACCGCCCCGCGCGCGCCGCTCGCGTCGCGGGCGCCCATCGCGACCCGCGGCCCCTCGTCCGCCGTCCCCGCGACGCCCACGCTGAACTCGGTGATGGGCCGCGACTCGATGTCGATCACCTTCGCCGCGAAGCGCGGCCGCAGGTCCTCGTTCACCCCGGCGCGTGCCCACTGCGCGGTGGACTGCTCCATGCAGAGCGCCGCCGCCGAGCGCCGCGGCGAGCCCACGCATTCGAACGTGTACTCGAGCTCGATGTACGCCTCCGGGTCGAGCGATCCCGGCGCGGCGAAGAACCCGTCGACGTCGAGCGGGTCCAGGGTCACGGCGCCGCGGCCGCGATCGACCGCGCGCCCGGGGCGCCATCGCGGGCCGCGAGCAGCTGGACGAGCACCTCGCGACCGGCACGCGGGCCGTCGAGCTCCACGAAGAACAGCGACTGCCACGTCCCCAGCGCGAGGTCGCCGTCCACCACGGGGATGGTCTCCGTCGCCGGCATGAGCAGCGCGAGCAGGTGCGCGTGCGCGTTGACCCGGCCGTCCACGGTCCCCGTGTCGTGTGCATAGCCTGCCCCCGCCGGCGCGACGCGCTCGAGGAACGCGACCATGTCACGCTGGAGCTTCGGCTCGGATTCATTGACCGTGACGCGCGCCGTGGTGTGCCCGCTCGTCACGGTGACGAGTCCGTCCTGCACCCCCGCAGCGGCGCAGGTCGCGCGGACCCAGCCGCGCACCCGCTCGGTGATGTCGACCAGCGCGATGGGCGCGGCGGTGTCGAGCGCGAGGCGATGTCGGAGGACGCGCATGGCCGGGAGAAGCTATCGACCGTTCGGCGGCGCCCGCCAGCCGCGCCGGTCCGCGGCCCTCCGGCACAGCCCTCCGGCACAGCCCTCCGGCACGGCCCGCCGGCACGGCGCACCGACGGACCCCTGTCAGGTCCGACAGGGGTCCGCATCGTCGTGCATCGCCCTAGTTTGTCGAGACTCACCATCCACTCACGGAGCACGCCATGGGCCGCCCGCTCGACAAGGACCGCGACCACAACATCCCCCTCAAGCGCGCTGCCGCCGACACGAAGCGGTTCCGCGGCGGGGGACCGGGCCGCAACGGCGTCGCCGGCGCGTTCCTCGCGGACTCCGTGCGCAAGCTGCTCGACCAGCCGGGATGCGTCGGGATCCGCCTCTACCTCGGCGAGAGCGAGGCGCGCGACTCGGAGGTCATCGCGGTCGGGGTCGACGCGCAGGGGAACGACATGGTCGAGGGCACCCTCCTCAACGCCAGCTTCCCCTGCCCGCCCTTCTGCTCCGACGACAACCCGCTGAACAGCTGAGCCACCGGCGGTGAAGATCCCGCTCATCCTCTACCTCGCGTTCTACGCGCGCCTGCTGCCGTTCGCGCTCGCGCTGGTCCGCCGGGCGCCACTCAGCGCCGCCCGGCGGGCCACCCTCGCGTGGGTCGGGCTGGACTTCACCATGAGCCTCGCCGGGCGGCTCTGGGTGCTCTACGTCGACCCGACGAACAACATGGTCGTCACCCACACCCTGCAGCCCATCGTCGGCGTGGCGGTGCTCTGGATGCTCGCCGAGTTCCAGGTGCAGCCGCTCGCGCGCTCCACCGTCCGCTTCTGCATCCCGGCCTACCTCCTCGTGTGGGCGATCGGGTACTTCGTCGTCGAGGATCGGCAGAGCTTCTCGTCGCTGCACCTCCCGGTGCTCGCCATCCTCGCGCTGACCTCGGCGCTCTTCGCGTTCGTCGCGCATGTGTACCGCGACGACGACCCCATGCTGCGGTCGGACTGGGGGTGGATCCTCCCGGGCGTCGCCATCTTCTTCGCGACCAACGGGACCATGTCGCTCATGCAGGCGTACCTGCTCCGGGCCGAGAACCTTGACCTGCTCGTCCGCGCCACCATCCTCAAGGGGTGGGTGGACGTCCTCGCCTTCATCATCATCGCCGGGGGGTTCTTCTGGTCGACACGAGCACTGAGGTCCTCTGGGGCTTCTTCCTCGCCGGCACCATCTCGGTGACGGTCGTCCTCGTCGCCTTCATGGCGGCGATGGCGCTCGCGCAACGGCAGCGGTCCCGCATGCGGCAGCAGCAGGCGGTGCTCGTGGCCCGCGCCCACGAGGAGGAACGCGCGTGGGTCGCAGGGGAGCTGCATGACGACGTCCTGCAGCGGATCGCGCTCGTGCGCGCGGAGGTGGAGTCGCTCTGGGAACCGGACCGGCCGTCGACCGAGGTGCTCGAGGACCGGCTCCGCGGGATCAACGCCGAACTGGTCGACCTCGCGGTGGCGGTGCGGCGGATCGCCACGCGGCTGCACCCCACGGTGGTCGACCAGGTGGGCCTCCTCCCCGCCCTGCACTCGCTCGCCGAGGAGGTGGAGCGCGGCAGCGACGTGGAGGTGCAGGTGGAGACGTCGGGCGAGGCCGGCGCCGTCCCCACGGAGACGGCCCGTGCCGCCTACCGCATCGTCCAGGAGTCGCTGCGGAACGTGGTCCGCCACTCGGGCAGCCGGACGGCGCGCGTCGCGGTCACGGTCGACGAGCGACACCTCGCCCTCCGCGTGCAGGACGAGGGGCGCGGCTTCGACTCCGGCCGCGCCCAGGCCCACGGGCTCGGGCTCGCGAGCCTCCGCGAACGCGCCATCATGGTCGGCGGGACGGCCGAGGTCCGCTCGCGCCCCGGCACGGGCACCACGGTCGAGGTCCGCCTCCCGGTCGGGGCCGCATGAGCGACGCCGCCGCGCGCCGCATCCGCATCGTCCTCGGCGACGACCACCAGCTCATGGTGCAGGCCATGCGCTCCGCCCTCTCGGCGCGCCACGACGTCGTCGCCGTGGCGCACACGGCCGCGGAGATCCTCTCGGCGGTCGCCACGCACCGCCCGGACCTCCTCCTGCTCGACCTCTCGCTGCCGGAGCGGAACGGCCTCGAGCTCATCCCCGACGTGCGCCGCACGTCCCCCGACACACGCATCATCGTGGTGACGATGCACCTCGATCGCGTGGTCGCGGAGTCGACGCTCGCCGCGGGCGCGGACGGGTTCGTCCCCAAGGACGCCGGGCTCGATGAGCTCGAACGGGCGATCGACACGGTGCTGGCCGGCGAAACGTTCATGTCGCGGCGCGTGCCGCCCTCGAGCAACCGCGTGTCGCTCAAGGCGGCCCACGCGGCGCTCGCGCAGCTCACCCCGCGCCAGCACGAGATCCTCCGGCTCATCGCCGAGGGGCTCACGTCGCTGGAGATCGGCCAGCGGCTGGGGCTCAGCGAGCGGACGGTCGCCTTCCACCGGACCAACATCCGGCAGAAGCTCGGCGTGGACTCCGAGCGCGGCCTGATCCGCTACTCGGTGCTCGTGCAGTTCGAGGCCGGCGACCCGGCGCTCGACACCAGCCCCGTCAGTAGGCGAGGACGAACGCGCGGTTCCTGAGCACCGACGGCAGGTCCTCGCGCGCCACCTCGATCTCGCGGCGCGCCGGGTCCGCATGGTACACGAACCCCGTGGCCTCCCCCTCCACCCGCCGGCGGTTCACGCCGAGGTACAGGAGCTTGATCCCGTCGGGGATCCAGGGGTTGGGCGGCAGCACCGCCTCGGATTCGTCGGACACCAGTCGCAGGGGTTGATAGTCGTCCTGCTGAACTCGCCGCAACGGACCAGAACTGCGCATCACGACTCCGGCTTCAGGGGGGCGCGGGAAGCCGGCGCGAGCGTCCGCCCCGGCGCCCCCATCCATTCGATGGCCCCAATCTTGGCGATCCCCGGACCGTCGAAAAGCCTGACAGAGATGACAGGGGGGGTGCTCGCGGGGCCCCCGTGGCCGTCGCATCTTTGGCCAGTGCGCTGACCCTGCGCCCCCCCTCTCCCCCCGGTCATGCCGAACCTCGCCGCCAACCACCCGCAGGTGGTCCATTTCGTCATCGGGCTCCTGCTCATGGGAGTCGCCTTCAGGCTGGTCTCGCTCACCGGCCGATTGGCCTTCACCCGGCACGCCGCGGCGGTCCTGCTGCTCCTGGGCACGGTCGCCTCGGCGGTGGCCGTGAAGTCGGGCGACGACGCGCACGGCCCCGTGGAGCGGATCCCCGGCACGCGCGCCCTGGTGATGGAGCACGAGGAGCTGGGCGAGCGGACGCGGAACATCTTCATTGTCGTGGCCGGCCTCGAACTGCTCGCGCTGGGCCTCGCCCAGGGCGCACGGGCCGCGGGCCTGGTGAAGGCCGCCTACGCGGCCTCGGCGCTGGTCGGCGCGTACGGCTGCACGGTGCTGTATCACGCGGCCGAGCATGGGGGCGAGCTGGTGTACGAGTACGCCGGCGGCCCCGGCCTGCGCACCGGGAACGCCGAGGACGTGGAGCGGCTGTTGCTGGCCGGGTTGCACCTGCAGGCCCAGGCCGACCGGCGTGCCGGACGGCACGAGGCGGCCGCGCGGCTGACCAACGAGATGGCGGTGCGCTTCCCGGCGGACACGACCGTGCGCTACCTGCACGTGGAGTCGCTGCTGCTCGACGCCAAGGAGTACGGGGCCGCGCTGGCGGCGGTACGGGCCGTCGCGGTCGACGAGACCAGCGCGCGCTGGGCCACGCGCAAGGCGGGCCTCATGGCCGACATCTTCCTCGCGCTCGGCCAGCCCGACAGCGCCAAGGCGGCATTGGCGCCGGCCGTCGCGGCCTTCCCGCAGAGCGCACGCCTCAAGGCCAAGCTCGACTCCATCCCGTGAAGTCGCAGTCGCTGCGGGTCCTGCTCGCCCTCCTCCTCGGGCTGGGCGGCGGGATGGTCCTCGCGCGCACGGACGCGTCGTGGCTCGCCACGGTCGTGGCCGCCGCGGACGTGATCGGCACGCTCTGGACCAACGCCATCCGCATGACGGTGCTGCCGCTCGTGGCCGCGCTCACCGTGGCCTCCGTGGCCGGGACCGGCGGGAGCGGCGAGTTGCGCCAGGCCGGGAGCCGCGCGCTGGTCATGTTCGTGGTGCTGCTCGTCGCGGGGGGTCTCCTGTCGCTGGTGACGGCGGAGTTCGCCTTCGCCGGATTCACCCTCGCTCCCGACGTGGCCGAGCGCGTGCGCGCCTCGGCGGGCACGGCGGCCGCGGCGCCGAGCATGCCCTCGCTCGCGCAGCGGGTGATCGAGATGGTCCCGGCCAACCCCATCAAGGCCGCCGCCGACGGGGCGCTGCTCCCGCTGGTGGTGTTCTCGCTCGCGCTGGGCTTCGCGCTCAAGCAGGTCCCCGAGGCGCGCCGCCAGCCGGTGATCGACGCCGCGCGCGGCGTGGCGGACGCGATGCTCGTGGTGGTGGGCTGGGTGGTGGCGGCCGCGCCGCTCGGCGTGCTCGCGCTCACCTTCGCACTCGGGGCGCGGCTCGGCACCGCGTCGATCGGCGCGCTCGCGCGCTACATCGTCACGCTCTCGGGCACGCTGCTCATCTTCACCGTGCTGCTCTACCCGGTGGTGGTGCTCCTCGGCCGCGTGCCGCTGCGGCGGTTCCTCTCGGCGGCGGCGCCGGCGCAGGCGCTGGCGGCGGGCTCGCGGTCGTCGCTCGCCGCGCTGCCGCTCATGATCGCCGCGGCACGGGAGAAGCTCGGGCTCAACGAGGCGGCGAGCGGTTTCGTACTCCCGCTAGCCGTCTCGGTCTTCCGCGTGAACGTGCCGATGGCGTGGGTGGTGGGCGTCGTCTTCCTCGGAAAGCTGTATGGGATCGAGGTGGGCGAGGGCGCGCTGCTCACGCTCGTGGTGACCTCCACGCTGCTCAGTTTCAGCGTGCCGGGGATCCCGTCGGCGAGCCTCTTCCTGCTCAGTCCGGTGCTTGTCGACCTCGGCCTCCCCGCCGCGGGCGTGGGCATCCTGATCGCGGTGGATGTGCTCCCCGATATGTTCAAGACGCTGGCGAACGTGACGTCCCACCTGACCGCCGCGGTGCTCGCCGGCGGTCGTGCGAACCCTCCAGCTGGAGACTAGATGCGCAAGTCCCTGTTCTCCGTCGCCGCGCTGGCGACCCTCGCGGGCTGCACCACCGCCGCTGCCACCAGCAGCGCGCCGGCGGGTGCCCCCCCCGCGCCCACCGCGACCCCGACTCCCGCGACGCCGACCACCGGCACGCCCGGCACCCCGGGCGGGCCCGGCGGCGCGCCCCAGGGTGGCCCCCCGGGCGCCCAGGCCAATGCGCAGGGCGGCGGCCCAGGCGGCCAGGGCGGCGCGCAGGCCGGCCAGCCTCGCCCCTACCGGCAGGTGATCACCGACCGCGCCGTCACGCAGAGCGGCTTCTGGAAGGTGCACCGCGTGGGGGAGCAGCTCTACTTCGAGCTCCCGGCGTCGGCGCTCAACAAGGAGATCCTGCTCATCTCGCGGCACGTGGAGAGCACGCTGCAGAACCCGGCGGGCTTCTTCGGCGGCGGCGCGGGGCGCGTGATCGTGCAGTGGGAGCGCAGCGGCAACCGCGTGGTGCTGCGCGCCAAGGACTTCGACCTCATGGCCGACTCGACGTCGGCGATCTGGCGGCAGGTCTCCGGCTTCCGGAAGGGGCCGGTCCTCGCCTCGCTCAACGTCGCCGCCTTCGGCCCCGACAGCGCGGCCGTGGTCGAGGTGTCGGACATCTTCATGGGGAACATCCCCGAGCTCGCGCCCATCCAGGGGATCCAGCGCAACCGCAGCTGGGTGGAACGCACCTGGGCGTTCCCGGAGAACGTGAACATCGAGGTGACGCAGTCGGGGCTCGGCGCCCCGGCGGCCGCGGGCGGGCCCGGTGGCGGCGGTGCCGCGGCAGCGGCCGCGCAGCCGCGCTCGCAGACCGTCAAGGTGATGTTCTCCATGCTCAAGCTCCCCGACCAGCCCATGATGCCGCGCTGGGAGGATGAGCGCGTGGGGTACATCTCCAGCTCCTGGTTCGACATGTCGCGCGCCGTGCACAAGGCGGAGTCCAAGTCGTTCATCCACCGCTTCAAGCTGGTGAAGAAGGACCCGAACGCGGCGGTGTCGGACCCGGTGGAGCCGATCGTCTACTGGATCGACCCCGCGACGCCCGACTGGCTCAAGCCGTGGATCGTGAGCGGCGTGAACAAGTGGCAGGAGGCGTTCCGGAAGGCGGGATTCTCCAACGCCATCTTCGGCCGCATCGCGCCCACGCCGGAGCAGGACCCGAACTTCTCGCTCTTCGACGCGCGCCACTCGGTGATCTACTGGCGCCCCTCGACGGTGCCGAACGCGACCGGCGGCCAGATCGTCGACCCGCGCTCGGGGCAGATCCTCAAGGGCGAGGTCAACATGTACCACAACATCATGGAGCTGCAGAAGAACTGGTACTTCATCCAGGTCT
>CAZPJF010000002.1:0-30726 GCA_964586095.1 uncultured Gemmatimonas sp.
GTCTCCCCCGGGGGGGCGGGGGCCGCGCGGGCGGGCGCCCCCGGGGGGCGGCCACCGCGCGGGCGCGAGCCCCCGCCGCCGCCATGCGACGCGCCACGTGGTGGTCGGATCCGGCGTCGCGACCCGCGGCGCGAACTGCCGCACGCGCCGAGCGTGCGCTGCGTCACACGATTAACGGCGCGCCCGCGGCTGCCGTCGGACGAGCGACACGAGGCGCGCTCCCGCGCCCCACACCTGAGGAGGTTCCGATGCTCCGTACCGCGTTCGCCCCCATCGTCGTCGCCGTGCTCCTCGCCGCGGCGCCCGCCGCTTCCGAGGCCCAGGCCACCACCCGCCGCTGCGCGCAGGGCACCGTCTGCGATCGCGTCGAGGATCGCCGCGACCGCCGTGAGGATGTGCGCGACCGCCGTGAGGATGTGCGTGACCGCGCCGAGGACCGCCGCGACCGGCGCGAGGACGTGCGCGATGCGCGCCACCAGGGTGGCCCGCGCGACCGCATCGAGGACCGGCGGGACCGGCGTGAGGACGTGCGCGACCGGCGCGAGGATGTGCGCGACCGGCGCGAGGACGTCCGCGATCGCGCCGAGAACCGGGTCGAGCGCCGGCGCGAGCGCCGCGCCGGCCGCGGTCCGCGCGGCTGACGAGTGAACGGGGTGGTTATCCTTCGCGGATGACCACCCCGTCCGACCTCGCCGACCTCGACCTGTCGCCCGCCGAGATGCAGGCGATGGGCGAGGCCGTGGTGCGGCGCGCCGTCGCGCATCTCGCCGCGCTCCGCGACGCGCCGAGCCGCGGCGACGTCGACGCGTCCGACCTCTGCCGTGCGATGCGCGAGCCCGCGCCCGACGAGGGCCGGCCGCTCGCCGGCCTCCTGGACGAGCTCTTCGACCAGTACATCCCGCGGTCCTTCACCACGCCGGGACCCGGGTACCTGGCGTACATCCCGGGCGGCGGCATCTACCCCGCCGCGCTCGCGGACCTGATCGCCGACACCACCAACCGCTACACCGGCATCTGGCAGGCCGCCCCCGCGCTCGTGCAGCTCGAGGCGAACGTGCTCGAGTGGTTCCGCGACTGGATGCGGTTCCCGCCGACGGCCCGCGGCCTGTTCACGACGGGCGGCTCGATGGCGATGTTCAACGCGATCGCCGCGGCGCGCGAGCAGCGGCTCGGCGGCGACATCCGCCGCGGGACGCTCTACGTGAGTTCGCAGGCGCATCATTGCATCGCGAAGGCGGCGAAGCTCGCCGGCATCGCGCACGACCGCGTGCGCACGATCCCGGTGGACGCCACGTTCCGGATCCGGCTCGATGCGCTCGCCGAGGCGATCGCGGCCGACCGGGCGGCGGGACACCTGCCCTTCATGGTGTTCTCCTCCGCCGGGACGACCAACACCGGTGCGGTGGACGACCTCGAGGCGATGGCCGACCTCGCCGCGCGCGAGGGGCTCTGGCATCATGTCGACGGCGCGTACGGCGCCTTCTTCCACGTGGTGCCCGAACTCCGCCCGCTGCTCGCCGGCCTTCCCCGCGCCGACTCGCTCACGCTCGATCCGCACAAGGGCCTCTTCCTCCCGTACGGCACCGGTGCGCTCCTCGTGCGCGACGGCGAGGCGCTGCGCGCGCTGCATTCCTCCACCGCCGGCTACCTGCCGCCGAACCAGGGCGAGTTCTACGACCCCGCGCAGTACGGGCCCGACCTGTCGCGCGGCTTCCCCGGGCTCCGGCTCTGGCTCACGCTCAAGTTCTTCGGCATGGCGCGGTATCGCGCGGCGATCGCCGAGAAGCGCGCACTCGCGGTCTGGGCCGCGGAGCAGGTGGCCGCGATCCCGGGGATCGTGATGGACGCAGCACCCCAGCTCTCGCTCTTCGCCTTCCATATGGAGGGGCCGGGGCTCGGGTCGCTCGCGGCGCAGAACGAGGCGACGCGCGAGCTCATGGAGCGCGTGACCCGGCGCGGGCGCGTGATGCTCACGGGCGCGCAGGTCGGCGACCGGTACCTCGGCCGGGTCTGCGTGCTGAGCTTCCGGACGCGGCGCGCGGAGATGGAGGTCGCGGTGGCGCACCTGCGGGAGGAGGCCGCGGCGCTCCTCGCCTAGCGCGGCGGGGTCCACCCTCGCCAACGTTAGCCCCCATGACCGCTTCCGCCGCCGCGAAGGGCAAGACCTTCGACCGCTCGATCGTCGAGGGCCCCATCCTCCAGGCGGTCTGGAAGATCGCGTGGCCCACCGTCCTGCAGAACATCATCGGCGGGCTGCAGGGGATCATCGACCATGCCATGGTGGGGCGGTTCGTGGGCTTCGCGGGGAACGCCGCGGTCGGCGTCGCGTTCCAGATCTACCTCGTGGTGATGGTCTTCCTCATGTCGATCTTCACCGGCATGGGCGTGCTCGTGGCGCGCTTCGCCGGCGCGAACGATGCGCAGGCGGTGAACCGCACGGTCTACCAGGCCTTCCTCGCGACGATGGCGCTGCTCTTCCTCGTGATCGCGCCGGTCGGGTGGTTCGCGTCGCCGCGGCTGCTGGTGCTCGTCAATGCCGCGCCCGAGGTGGCCGCCGAGGCGCTCCCCTACCTGCGCACGATGTTCGCGGGGGGGGCGGGGATGATGCTCATCTTCCTCCTCGGTGGCGCGCTGCGCGCGGCCGGCGATGCGCGCACCGGGCTGCGCATGGGCGTGGCGATGACGGCGCTCAACATCGTCTTCAACATCATCTTCATCCGCGGCATGGGGCCCATCCCGCCGATGGGGGTGATGGGGGCGGCGCTCGGCACCGTGCTCGCCGGCACCATCGTGAGCGTCTACGGCTTCCAGCGCCTGCTCTCCGGACACCTCGTCATCCACTGGGAGCGGGGGATGAGCTGGCGCTGGGACTGGACCATCATCCGCCAGCTCTTCCGCTTCGGCCTGCCGGCGGGACTGCAGGGGATCGCGATGAACGTCGGCGGCGTGATCCTGCTGCGCTTCATCGGCTCGCTGGGGAACAGCGCCGCGGCGCAGGCCGCGTACGCGGTCGGCTATTCGGAGCTCTTCTCGTTCATCACGTGGACGAGCGTGGGGCTCATGGGCGCGGCGGCCGCGGTCGCGGGGCAGAACCTCGGGGCGGGCAGGCCGGATCGCGTGGAACGCACGGTCGAGATCGCGGCGCGGCTCGGGCTCGGGATCGCGGTCATCATCGGGATCCTCTTCCTCGCCATCCCGCGCGTGCTGCTCGGCCTCTTCGGCATGGAGGACCCCGTGGTGCTGGCGCTCGGCGAGCAGCTGCTGCGCTGGCTCAGCGTGTCCGGCCTCTTCATCTCGACCGCGCTCACGTACACCGGCGGCCTGACGGGCACCGGGGACACCAAGGGACCGCTCTACATCACGCTCGTCTCGCAGCTCGTGGTGCCGCTGGGCCTGCTCACGGTGCTGCAGGCGACGCGCCCGCTCGAGCCCTGGCACGTGTGGCTCGCGATCCTCTGCGGGCACGTGATGCGCGCGTCGCTCACGGTGATGCGGTTCAGGGGCGGGAAGTGGCGGTCGATCCGGGTGGAGGGGGCGACGGCCGCGGCGTGAGTGGGGGCGTGGCACGAATGCGGACTGGCGCGGAGCGGGTCCGCATGAGAGCGTAGGAGCGATGCGAACCCTCCGGCTCCTCGCGCTGCTCGGCGCCATGTCGTGCGTCCGACCCGCCGCACCTGCCGCACCCGCGCCGGCGCCCGACGCCACCCTCGATGCGGGGCGCGCGCCGAACACGGTGCCACCCGTCGTGCCGGGCGCGTTCGATCGCATTCCGGACGCCCGGGGCGAGGCCGCGATGGAGACGCCCGGGCCCGCGCCCGCTGCCGTGATGCGCGAGGTGCGCGACAGCCTCCTGGTCTCGGTGCTGATCACCGCCGACCGGCGGCCCGATCCCGCCACGCTTCGGGTCTCGGCTCCGCTCTCACCCGCAGCGACCCAGGCGCTGCGCGCGTGGATCCTCGGTGCATCGTACAGCGTGCCGCTGCGCGGTGGCCAGCCGATGCCGGCACCCTTCATCTTCGCGGCACGCCGGACCGCGGATGGCCGGCTCGTCGCACGCACGCTGAGCGCCGGTGGCACCACGCGGATCCTCGCGAGACCGGGCGACCTCTCCCCATCGCAGCTGCGCGAGGCGGCACGGCAGGCCCATCGACTCGTGTCGAACGTCGACACGCTCCACCTGCGCGTGGGGGACACCGTCACGTTCGACGCGCACCTTCGCGTGCAGGTGCAGGACTCCACCGGGCGCACGCTCGGTTCGATCGCGATGTTCGATGCGGGGATGCACGGCCTGGGCGTGCTGCGCCTCGGCATGAACAGCGTCTCGGGGCACGCCCCCGGGATCGATTCGGTCAGACTCGCCTGGCCCCGGACCCTCTGGACCGGGCGGACCGACCCGCCGCTCACGTTCATCCTGACCGTGGCGGTCACGCGCGATGGGCCGCGCACGCCACCCCTCACTCCTATCCCGAGGCCAGACTGACATGAAGGGACGACATGGAGGATCCGGGCGCGCGGACCACATCCGCGTGCGGTCGATCGCGACCCGGATCGCGGGACGCGCGCTCGCGCTCGCCGTCCTCGTTCCCGCCGCGCTCGCCGCGCAGGCGACGTCCGAGCAGCGCACCACGCCCGCCCGCCGCGCCCCGACGGCCTTCAACGTGGGCGGTGGCATCGCCTGCGAGGTCCGCGGGGTCTGGTGCGACGCCAACTATGTCGCGCGCCGCGACCGCGCGACGGGGATCGAGACCGACCAGCGGCTGACGTTGATCGTGATGATCCGTGCCGACGAGCCGCTGAGCGGGCCGCGGACCGCGGCCCTGCGGCCCATGCGGGACCAGCCCATCGACCCGGACGCGGCCCGCCGGCTCATGGAGGACCTCATGCGGCAGCAGCGCGACTCGATGCGCGCGCGCGAGGACCGTGGGCGGCGCGCGAACGGGACGTGGGACGAGGCCGGCCGGTTCATCGGCTACGAGGTGTCGATGTACGGCGACACGATCTTCGTCGACGATCGCGCGTTCCTCCCCCCGCGCGGCGGCGATTCGGCGCTCGTCGTGCTCGTCGACCGACGCACCGCGGCGACCGAGGCCGTGCGCGCGTTCATGATCCCCAGCGCGCCGCCCGAGGGGACCTTCACCACGCGCTGGACGCGCGGCGACACCACCTTCATCGTGAGCCCTCGCGACGCGAGACCGCGATTCGAGGCGTTCCTCCGCGCGGTGCCGGCGATCGACCGGTTCCTCGCCGACCTCGCGCGATGACCGATCGCTTCCACACCCTCTCCAAGTCGGACTTCAAGCTCGCGCGCAGCTGCCCCACCAAGCTCTACTACCGCGAGCTCCGCTACCCGGACACCCTGGCCGACGACGAGTATCTCGCGTGGCTCGCCGAGGGCGGCTACATGGTCGAGGTCCTGGCCAAGCAGCTCTTCCCGGAGGGCCTGACGCTCGACTACGGCGGCGATCCGCGCGTCACCGCGGCGGAGACCATGCGGCAGCTCGCGCAGGACGAGGTCACGCTCTTCGAGGCCACGCTGCTCCTCGGACGCCGACAGGCCCGCGTCGACATCCTGCGCCGCACGCGGCGGGGCTTCGACCTGTACGAGGTGAAGTCGTCGGTGCTCGACCCCGAGGACGCCGCCAAGCGGCTGGAGCGGACCGGCAGCCCGTTCCGCAACCTCACCAAGGGCTTCGCGATCAGCAGCGACTGGCTCGAGTACCTCGAGGACGTGACCTTCCAAGTCGCGCTGCTCAAGGACCTCTTCCCCGGCGTCCCGGTGCGGCCGCACCTGATCCTCATGGACAAGGGGAAGGTGGCGGCCCACGACGGGATGCCGTCCTGGTTCCGGATCGTGCGCCGCGAGGACGGGCGGCTGCACACGGCCGAGTTCGTGGGCGATCCCGAGCTCGCGCGCCGGGACCCGCTCACCGTCGGCGTGGACGTGAGCGCGGAGGTGGAGGAGCTCGAACCGGGCGTGCGCGAGGCCGCCGCGCGCTTCGAGCGCTCGCTCGACCCGGCTCCCGTGCGCCTCGAACCGGAGATCGGCGGCCACTGCGGTCGGTGCGAGTTCCGGGTCGACGGCGAGGGACGGAACGGCTTCCTCGAGTGCTGGGGCGCGCGCGGACGCGTCGCGCCGCACGTGCTCGACCTGTACAACGGGCGGGACCTGCGCGAGGAGCTCATCGCGCAGGGGGTCGACCGGATCCACGACATCCCCGATGCGATGCTCGCGGCGCGCTCGGGGAAGATCGCCGAACGGCAGCGCGTCCAGGTGGAGTGGACCCGCCGCGGCGCGGAGTGGGTCGACGGCGGGCTGGCGTCGGCGATGGCCGCCGTGCGCTGGCCGCTGCACTTCATCGACTTCGAGGCGTCGCGCATGGCGGTGCCGCACCACAAGGGGATGCGGCCGTACGGCCAGATCGCCTTCCAGTGGAGCTGCCACACGCAACAGGAGCCCGGCGGCCCGATCGAGCACCGCGAGTTCCTGGACCGCGACCCTTCGTGGCCCAACGAGCGCTTCGCCGCGTCGTTGCGCGCGGCGATCGGTGACCACGGGACGATCCTGGTGTGGTCGCAGTTCGAGAACTCCGTGCTCCGCAGCGTCGCCGACGAGCTCGCGACGCTCGGATCCGGCAGCGCGGCGCTCGGCAACTGGCTGCGCGCCGTGGCCCTCGCGCCGGGACACGAGCACTCGCGGCAGGTCGACATGCTGAAGCTCTGCCGCGAGCACTACTTCCACCCCGGCATGGGCGGCAGCAACTCGATCAAGGCCGTGCTCGACGCGATCTGGCGCACGTCACCGGCGATGCGGGCGCGGTTCACCGAACTGTCCGGCCGCGCGGGGGACGCCGCGCTCGGGCCGTACGCCTCCCTGCCGTCGGCCACCATCGCGGGGGCGGAGCAGGCGGTCGCGGAGGGGACCGGGGCGATGCGCGCCTACTTCGCGATGGTCTACGGCGCCGAGCGCGACGATCGCGCCGCCGCCGACCGCTGGGCCGAGCTGTTGCTCCGCTACTGCGAGCTCGACACGCTCGCGATGGTGCTGATCTGGGAGCACTGGGGCCGCGTCACCCGCGGATGACTGGTGCACGTTGGGCGTGACGGCGGGGCACTCCCGTCGCCGCCCCTCCGCCGGTCAGGGCGTCGCCGGTCGCTCCACGGTCACCACGGTCGCGGCCTCCGGCACGGTGAACGGCACGGTCACGTCGGTGCCGCGCTCGTCCCAGACGAGCGTGAGCGGACGCCGCACCGGCAGGTCGCAGATGCGCCACGTGCCATCCGCCTCGGTGACGGTCTCTCGCAGCTGCTCGCGTTCGGTGAGCGTCGTGCGGTCCACGACCACCGGCTCGGTCCATCGCACCTTGAGCAGCACCCCGCCCACCGGGAGCGAGTCGGGACGCGAGAGGCGACCTGCCGCCGCGCCCGTCGCGCGACGGTCGAGCTGCTCCGGGCACGCCACGCCGAACGGCGTCCGCGCGACGGCCTCCGGCAGCGGCGCCACGAGGAGGATCGGCGCGCCCTCGCGCAGCACGGCCGTGACCTGGCCGCCCGTGGTGCGGTGCCCCACGATGTCGACGAGCGTCATCTGCGTCCGTACGAACGTGGTGGCGCCGTCGGCCATCCGGTAGCCGAGCAGCGGGACCCGCTGGCGCCACGCCGTGACCACGCGTTCTCCCGTCGCGGCACGCGCGAACTCCATCTGCACCGAGGCGCCCGACCGGCGCTCCTCCTCGCGCAGGCCCTGGTACCGATAGTCCACGCCCAGCAGCTCGAGGGTGCCGGGGTCGAACCAGTAGCTCCCCTCGACATCCACCAGCCCGCGCCGCTCGCGCCGCGGCGTGAAGTCGAGGCGGAGGGCCGAGTCGCGGGGCGCGACGAGCGTGAAGCAATGGGTGGAGGTGAACCAGGGCGAGGCGAGGAGCGCGGGCTCGAGCGCCCGGAAGACGCGCTCGCCGCCGATCGTCGCGAAGAACCCCTGTTCCTCGAGCTCCTCGACCGTGGTCGCGCGGAAGAGCGAGGGGAGCGGGCCGCTCGCGCGGCGCACCACCGTGCGGAGCGTGTCCTCGCCGTTCTTCGCGGTGCGGTGGTCGAACGTCGCGACGCGCGCCTGCAGGTCATCGCGTCCGATGGACGCCTGCGCGATGAGGAACGCCTTCCGCGCCTCCTCGAGGAGGAGCTCCACCGCCGCCCGGCCGTCATCGGCCCGGCCGCAGCTCGAGGCCCCGCGCGGGATGCTCGCGAGGCGCACCGGGCGGTCGAGGAGTGTCGCGATCACATCGGCCACCTCGTCCCCGGCGAGCGTCCGCGTCTCCCCTTCCGTCGGGTGATGGCCCTCGCGGTGCAGCCGCAAGTTGAGCGCCACCGCGCTGTCGACGAAGAGCGTGAACCGCCCCTCGGCGCCGGAGACCGCCTGCGCCACCGCCCGCCCGCTGGGATCACGCGCCTCGACCAGCACGCCCCCGGCCGGCGTCTGGCCGTCGGGAAGGAGCACCGTACCGATGATGCGCTGGGCGAGCGCCGGCGCCGGCGACGCGAGGCACGCGCCGAGCGCGAGGACGACGAGCGGCCGCATGGTCGCAACCTGCCATCGCGTCGGGGGCGTCCGCAAGCGGACGCCGCGGTGCACGGCGCGACCACCCGCGCTCGGTGGCACTGATTGACGCCGACCCGCGGTCCCCGTATCTCCAAGCCCATGCCGACCCGCGACCCGCGCATCGATGCGTTCATCGTGAAGGCGCAGCCCTTCGCCAAGCCGATCCTCCGGCACCTGCGCTCCCTCGTGCATGCCGCCTGCCCCGACGTGGAGGAGACCATGAAGTGGGGGATGCCCCACTTCGACTACCGTGGCGCGATGATGTGCAGCATGGCGGCCTTCAAGGCGCACGCGGTGTTCGGCTTCTGGCATGGCGCCGAGCTCCTCGGCAAGGACACGCGCAACGCCGAGGCCATGGGGGACTTCGGGCGGATCACGTCCGTGGGGGACCTCCCGTCCGACGCGACCATCAAGCGCCTCATCAGGAGCGCGATGCGGTTGAACGAGGCGGGCGTCAAGCGGCGGGTCGCGTACCGGAAGCCCGCACCCAAGGCGCCGCCGCGCACCCCTCCCGCGCTCGCGAAGGCCCTGGCCAAGGTCCCCGCGGCCAAGGCGCAGTGGTCGGCGTTCGCCCCGAGCCACAAGCGGGAGTACGCTGAGTGGATCACGGAAGCCAGGACGGACGCCACGCGCGACCGTCGGGTCGCGCAGGCGGTGGCCTGGATCGGCGCCGGCAAGCAGCGCAACTGGAAGTACCAGCGCCCGAAGGCCTCGTGAGGCGCGGGTCCGTGCGCGGGATCGTGCGCGGGATCGTGCGCGGGATCGTGCGCGGGATCGTGCGCGATCTCGTGCGCGCATCCGCGCTCGCGCTCCTCGCCTGTGCGCCGCTCGGCGCGCAGCGCCGGACCGAGAACGTCGTGCTCATCGTCACCGACGGCGTGCGCTGGCAGGAGCTCTTCCGCGGCGCCGAACGCAGCCTCATCTCCCGCGCCGCGGGGGGCGTCCTCGACACCGTCGGCCTGCGCCTCGACTTCTGGCGCGAGTCGCCGGGCGAGCGGCGGGCGGTGCTGCTCCCCTTCCTCTGGGGCACGATCGCGCGCCAAGGTGTCGTCTACGGAAACCAGGACCTCGGCAGCCTCGGCCGCATCACCAACCGGTACCGGTTCTCGTATCCCGGGTATTCGGAGATGCTGACCGGCTTCGCGGACGATTCGATCGACAGCAACGACGACCCGCCGAATCCGAACCGGACGGTCTTCGAGTGGTTCGCGCGGCAGCCGGGCTTCGAGGGGCGCGTCGGGGCCGTCGCGACGTGGGATGCGTTCGGCCGGATCTTCAATGAAGCACGCGCCGGGATCGACGTCCTCGACGGCTGGGTCGAGCCCTTCCCGGGCGCGCTCGGCGACGACCCCCGCCGGGCGCTGGTCAACGAGCTCTACCGGACCAGTGTCCGCTACTGGCCCGGGAACACCTTCGACGCGCCGGTGCACCTCGCCACCAAGGAGTACATCCGGCTGCGCAGGCCGCGTCTGCTGTTCGTGGGCTATGGCGAGACCGACGAATGGGCCCACGGGCGCCGCTACGACCTCGCGCTCCGGGCCACGCGGCAGGTCGATGCCTTCATCGCGGACCTGTGGGCCTTCATGCAGTCGATGGACGAGTACCGCGGCCGCACCACCTTCATCGTCACCACGGACCATGGGCGCGGCCATGACACGGACTGGACCTCCCATGGTGAGCAGGTCGAGGGAGCCGAGCACATCTGGCTGGCGATCCTCGGGCCCGACACGCCGGCGCTCGGGGAACGGAGCGGCGGACCGGTCATCACCCAGGCGCAGGTCGCGGCCACGATCGCGGCGCTCCTCGGACGCGAGGCGGAGTACCGTGCCGCGTCGCCGCGGTCGGCGGCGGGCCTCCGCGAGGCCGTGAGCCCGCCGCGGTGAGCCATCACCCGCTGCACCACCGCCGCGTCGCGGTCATCGTCCTCTTCCTGGCGCTCGTGGCCGGGGTCACCATGTCGGACGTGCTCCACGACGCGTTCGTCGACCTGCTCCGCGTGGCCGAGCGGGTGATGCGGGCGTATCCCCGTGCCGGCATGGGGATCTTCCTCCTGCTCGCGGCGATGTCGGCCATGCTCTCGTTCTTCTCCGCCGCGGCGCTGGTCCCCATCGGCGTCTACGTCTGGGGGCCGACGACCACGCTGCTCCTCCTCTGGATCGGGGGGTCGACCGGCGGGGCGGCGGGCTACTGGCTCGCCCGTACCCTCGGCCGCCGGCTGGTGCGGCGCATGGTGCCCGAGGCGCCGTTCCGGCGCTACGAACGGTTCTTCCGCGAGCGCGCGCACTGGCGGACGGTCCTCCTGTTCCGCCTCGCCCTGCAGTCGGAGTTGCCGAGCTACGTGCTCGGCGCCCTGCGGTACCCCTTCCCGCGCTACCTGCCGATGATCGTGCTCGCGGAGTTGCCGTACGTGCTCTTCGCCGTCTACCTGGGGGAGCGCGTGCTCGAGCGGAACACCGCCGTCTTCGGGCTCGCGCTGCTCGTGGGGGTGGGACTGACCGTCTGGGCATTCCGTGCGCTGCAGCGGGAGATGCGCGAGGCGTGAGCGGCACGCACCCCCATTGCGCGATCGCATGGATTTGGTATCTATCATCTCCTTAATGTCCTTCACGGCGACCTGGTGACCGCGGCACCGATCGCAGTACGCGCTCCTGCACACGCACCCTTGCTGGTGTGGGTGCTCGCGCCCGTCGTCGAGACCGACGACCCGGATCTCGCCTGGTATTCGGACTACACGCAGAGCAAGGCGGAGTACGATCGCGCCTTCGCCGCCCTCGGCCTCGCGTGGCGCTGGCAGCCGGTGACGCTCGCGAACCATCGCGAGGTGGTCGCGGCGATCGTCCGCGAGTCGGCGGGCCATGAGCCGGTCGTCCTCAACCTCTGCGATGGCGATGAGGTGAACGGGTCGCCCGGGCTGAGCGTGATCCGCTGCCTCGAGGAGCAGGCGCTCCGCTACACCGGGGCCGACCAGCGCTTCTTCGACGTGACCACGTCCAAGATCGTCATGAAGGAGGCGTTCGACCGCGCCGGCGTCCCGACCTCGCCTTGGGCGGTGGTCCCCCGCGACGGGGAGGGCGTTGGCGCCATCGTGAAGCGGCTCGGCGTGCCGCTCATCGTCAAGCCGGCGGTCTCCGCTGGCAGCCTCGGCATCACGACGAAGAGCGTCGTGCGCTCGCACCAGGGCCTCCGCTCCGCGCTCCGGCGCCTGAGCCAGGGCTACCATGGATGGGACCTCGCCGGCGGGGGCGTCTTCGTCGAGCGCTTCGTCGAGGGGCCGGAGTTCACGACCTTCATCGTCGGGTCGTACGACGCCCAGGACCGCGCGACCATCTACCCGCCGGTCGAGCGCTGCTTCAACCCGCAACTGCCCCCCACGGAGCGGTTCCTCTCGTTCGACCGGCTCTGGGGGCTCTACGAGACCGAGCGGCCGCTCGAGGGTGACGCCGACCTCTGGCAGTACCGTCCGGTCGCCAGGGAGCTGGCGCGCCGCGTGGAGGAGATCAGCTGGGCGGCGTACGAGGCGGTCGGCGGCCGCGGCTACGGCCGCGTGGACCTGCGCCAGGACGCCGCGACCGGCGAGATCCACGTCCTCGAGGTCAACGCCCAGTGTGGCATCTCCGAGGATGAGGCCTACACCTCCATCGGCGCCATCCTCAAGTTCGCCGGCGTCCCCTTCGCGAATGCCATCGGCGAGATCATCGCCGTCTCCGCGCACCCGGGCGTCTCGCGCCCCCGCCTCGCGCGCCCCCGCACCCGACGCACCGCCGCCAAATGAAGGTCTGCGTCCTCCAACCGGACTACTCCACGTCCGGGGTGGACTACCGCCACTACGACCCGACCCGCGACCTGCGCCGGCTCCTCCCCGGCCATGAGGTCCACCACGAGGCCCTGCACAAGCTCTCCACCTACCGCCAGCTCAAGCGGCTCTCGGTGGAGGGGTTCGACATCTTCGTGAACCTGTGCGAGGGCTACCTCGAGTGGGACGTCCCGTCCATCGACGTCATCCACGCGCTCGAGGCCCTGGGCCTGCCGTACACCGGCCCCACGCCGCAGCTGTACGACCCCTCCAAGCCCCTCATGAAGTACGTCGCGCACACCGTGGGCATCGCCACGCCGATGCACGCGGTGGTGGATGCGGGGCGGCTCCTGCGCGATGCGGGCGCCGACGCCGACCGGGCCCGCTCGGCGCTCCAGCGCGCCACCGCGCACCTCCGCTATCCGCTCTTCGTGAAGCCGGTCAAGGCCGGCGACAGCCTGGGCGTCGACGAGCATGCCGTGGTCGCCGACGTCGACGCCCTCCTGCGGCAGGCGCGGACCCTGGTCGACGAGTATCCCGAGCTGCTCGCGGAGGAGTACGTCGACGGCCGCGAGTTCACCGTGCTCGTCGTGGGTGACGAGGCAGGGAAGGGGAAGGGCCGTGCGCTCGCGCCCATCGAGTACGTCTTCCCGCCCGGGTTCCGCTACAAGAGCTACGCGCTGAAGACGAGCGAGCTGCATCCCGAGGCCAACATCCGCGTGCAGGAGGCCGCGCTCGCGCAGCGGCTGCGCGAGGCCGCCGAGCGCCTCTTCGCCGGCTTCGGCGGCGTGGGATACGCGCGGATGGACTTCCGCATGGACGCGGCGGGCACGATCCACTTCCTCGAGGTGAACTTCACCTGCTCGGTCTTCTACGCCGAGGGCTCCGAGGGCTCGGCCGACCACATCCTCCGTCTCGACGGGATCGGGCAGGCAGGGTTCCTCGAGCGCATCATCGCCGAGGGACGTGCGCGGCACCGCCGCCGCCAGCGGCCGTTCGAGATGCGCGGCAACGCGATCGCGGGCTACGGCATCGTGGCCACGCGACCCATCGCCGCGGGCGAGGTCGTCTTCCGGGGCGAGGAGCGTCCGCACCGCATCGTCACGCGCCGGCACGTGGAGCGCACCTGGAGCGCGGCCGACCAGGCGCTGTTCCGGCACTACGCGGTCCCGATCAGCGACCAGGTCTACGTGATCTGGGACGACGATCCGTCGTCGTGGGCGCCGCAGAACCACAGCTGCGACGCGAACACCGGCTACGAGGGACTCGACGTGGTCGCGCGCCGGGCGATCGCGGCCGGCGAGGAGCTCACGCTCGACTACCACGAGCTGCTCGACGAGGCGAGTGAAGCGTTCGAGTGCCGGTGCGGCGCGCCCAGCTGCCGGGGGCGCGTGCAGGGCATCCCCGGGAACTCGGTGACGGCGCGCGAGGCGGCGCGCGGTGCGCGCTGACCCCCCCTGCGGCGGTGGCGGACTCAAGTCCGGGCTGGACGGGTCGAGGCTAAGGGATGAGGCCCGACCCGGCACCCTGAGGGAACCGGGGCACGCCCTCGCTCCCTTCGGTGTAGGGAAAGGCAAGGGTTGCGCAGGCGACGGGCCGCGCGTCTCACGGATGGGACGCGCAGGATCACGGGAGTCGGACGCCACACCCGGGGGACGCCGTGCAGTCGTACCAGCTTCCGATCAACATCATCGTGTTCCTGGTCGCCTTCTGGACCGCGGTGATCTACGGCCTCGTGACGCGCGACTGGCTCGGCAGCGCCCTCTGGCTGACCGCGGGCTTCGCCGGCCTCACGGCCGAGCGGCTCACCCCCGCGCGCAGCGAGGACGACGAGGCGTTCGAGGAGCGCTGAGCGCTCCGCCCACCTCGCCGCCCGCCGTCGGGAGCCGCCATCCGGCGCGCTGCCCATCCCGCGATCCACGCGACCGTCCGCCCCCGCCACGCAGCCCGCGCTGCGTGGCGTTCTCACTTCGGGGCAGGCACCAGCACGCCGTCCACCACGTGCACCCAGCCGTTCGAGGCGCGCACCGAGGCGATCACCTTCGCCCCGCCGATGTAGGCGCCGTCGGGCTTCCGCGTGAAGGTCTCCTTGGTCCCGTCGACCATGCCAAGCGCCTGGCCGTCGGTGAAGAAGTCGAGGTCCAGGGCGGAGGTCATGACGTGATGCTGGAGGATCGTCCTGAGCTTGGAGGCGTTCTCCGGCTTGAGCAGGTCGTCGAGCGTGCCGGCCGGGAGCTTGTCGAACGCCGCGTTGGTCGGCGCGAACACGGTGAACGGTCCCGCGTTCGAGAGCGCATCGACGTACTGGGCCGCCTGCAGCGCGGCCACGAGCGTCGTGTGGTCCTTGGAGCCGACGGCGACCTTCACCACGTCGGGCTGCGACTGGTCGTCCTTCACGGCGGACTGGCCGGCCGCGGGCGCCGCACCGGCGCCGGACGCGCGCCGGCCGGGGCGCAGGCGGCGAGCAGCGTGACGATGCAACCGAGGGCGAGCGTGCGGGGCAGGGGCATGGGAGACCTCGTCGAATGGTGCAGGTTAAATGCACCATATAATCCGCAGCCCCGGTATGCGCGCGCAGTAGGGGACGTCATGTCGGGCGTGTAGGGGAATCGGCGAGGGGATGACAACAGATGGCAGATGGCAGATGGCGGATGGCAGAAGGCGGATGGCCGACGGCCATCCGCCATCCGCCATCTGCCATCTGCGATCTGCCATCTGCCATCTGCTATCTGCTATCTGCCGCCTTCTACTGCCCCCTCGCCCCCAGATCGTTCCAGTGCATGATGCTGTTGAACCCCAGCATGAACGTGCCATGCGTCTGCCAGCGCCAGAACGGCCGGATGCCGAACATCACCACATGGCCCGTGCCGACGCTCGCGTCGATGACCTGCGCCCGGTTCGCGAGCGCCTGTCCGCCGGCGAGCGTGCCGGAGAGGAGGATGTCGTCGGCGCTGGAGGGGAAGCTGAGGACCACGCGCGGGCGGGGGCCCGCGACGGCACCGCCGCCGAAGCCGCCGAACCCGCCGCCGCCGGGGCCACCCGGGCCGGCGCCCCCAGGGCCGCCACCCGCCGCGCCACGGCCGCTCCCCGCGCCGCCGCGCGGCATCGAATCGACCGCGTTCCAGTCCCACGCCGACAACGCGAGCTTGTTCGCCATCGGGGTCGTGTTCTGCCCCTGCGGCGCACCCGCGCCGCCGCCGAACCCGCCGCCACCGCCGCCCGCGCCACCGGCATTCAGCACGGGGGACTGGTTGAAGTAGACCGGCACCTGCGTCGAGTAGCCGTAGGTGATGGGGCTCGTCCGGTCGGTCACGAGGCCGCGCATCACCGAGCCGCGCGCGAACAGGCCGGCCGGTTCCTCCACGGTGATGCCGCTCGTGAGCTTGTACTCGGGGAAGATCGTCGCGGTCGACCCTTCCGTGATCAGCGTGCCGCCCGCCTCGACGAACTTGCGGAGCTCCATCAGCCCCTCGAAGCCCATCCCGCCGCGGATGTCGTCGCTCTCGTCGATCCCGCCCAGGTTCGGCGTCTCGGCCGTGCGCTTGTACGGCAGCGGCGCCTTGCCCGTCATCGCGATCCCGTTCACCTGCGACTCGGCCGTCCCGCCCACGTGCGGGAAGATCAGCACGTCGTACTTGGCGCGCAGGTTCCCCTCGCGGAGCTTCTGGTCGGCGAAGTAGGTGTAGGGCACGCCGTAGGTGTCGAGCGCGGCGCGCACCCACCCCTCGTCCTGCGTCCGCTGCCAGCTGTGGATGTAGCCGATGCGCGGGATGTCGAGGTCATGCTGCTTCACCGTCGGTGCCTGCGCGAGCGCGACGCCGGTGAGGCCGAGCTCGGCGAGCGTCGCGTGGAGCCGCGCGCGTTCCGCGTTCGCGATGATGAACGCCCCCGCCCTGAACCGGCGCCCGCCCGCCTCGAAGTCCGCCTCGGCCGCCGTCATCGCCACGTCCCTCAGGCGGAAGCGCATCGTGACGAGGTTGTTGTCGGTCGTGTGGTCGACGACCACCACCGGGCCGGTGCCCGTCACGCCGCCGGGGGCCTTGGTGAGCGCGGTGAGGCGCGTCATCCGCTGCCCGAAGACCGTCGTGTCGGTGATCGGCGTGATCACCACGTTGCGCATGAGCTGGAACGTCCAGCCCGTGTCGTCGTACGGGCGCGGGTTGCTCGGCGAGAAGTTCTGCACCGAGAAGTACATGTCGGCCAGCGTCCGGTACGGCTGGTCGGCACGCACCACGAAGTCGCCCTTCTCCACCTTCACGCCGCCGACGGTGAAGGTCGCGTCGGCCACGTGGATCTCGAGCCCCTGCCGGAAGAGCTCGTTCACCGCGTCCACCGCGTCCGCCCTCCGCCGTTGGCCGGCCGGGATCACCCACGCGTGCGTCGGGCCGGTGCGGCCCTTCTCCACCGAGCGCTTGTTCTTGAGCCAGTAGTTCTCCAGGTACATCCGCCGGTTCTTGGCGAAGTGGTCGAGCGAGAACAGCACGCCGGACTGCCCGATGTTCACCGAGTTCCGCGGGCCCCACTTGATCTCCGGGAGCGGCGGGTTGGGGCGGAACCACTCGCGGCTCGTCGTCTGCGCCGGCACGCGGAGGCTGGCGTTGTTGTCCGGCCCGTAGCTCTGCACCTCGTAGAACCGCCCGATGGCGTTGTGCGAGTGGGCCGCGAAGAACAGGTAGTTCGGCGTCCAGCCGTCGTAGAAGCCGTAGGTCCAGACGCCCGGCACGCCGCGCTTGGTCAGCTCCATCACGTCGGCCTGCGCCATCGTCCACCACTCGTTCACGGTGATGGCGTCGAGCCACTCGTTGTACGGCCCGGTGCCGGTGGACGAGTAGAGGTACGAGACGGACTCGTGCAGGTCGTGCATCACCTGCGGCGTCCACTCGAGGAAGGTCCGGTTGATGTTCCGCGTGAGGGCGAGGAACTGCCCCATGCCGTCGCGGTTGTTGTCGTGCGCGACGTACTTGCCCCAGTACATGAGCGGGAGCCGCGCATCGCCGGTCTCGCGCTTCTTGTTGAAGTAGTACGTGTCCACCTGCCGCTCGCGCCCGTCCACCTCGAGCACCGGCGTGATGAACGTGATCACGTTCTTCCGGATGTTGTCGTAGAACGGCGTCTCGGTCACCGCGAGGCGGTAGGCGAGCTCCATGAGCATCTCGGGGCCGCCGGTCTCGGTCGAGTGCAGGCCCGACGTCAGCCAGTAGATCGGCTTCGCCGTGTCGAGCAGCTCCTGCGCCCGCGCGGCGCTCGTGCGCCGCGGGTCGGTGAGCTCCTTGAGCATCCCCTTGTGGCGCTCGAGGTCGCGGATCGTCGCCTCGTCCGACACCGCGAGCACGTACAAGTCACGCCCTTCCTCGCTCGTCCCGATCTTCCACGCCTTCACGCGCTCCGACGCGGCGTCGAGCGCCTCGTAGTAGCGGTGGATGTCCTTGGCGTAGGTCAGCTCGCCCGGCGTGCCGACGATGCGCCCGAAGAACTTGAGCGGCGTGGGCACCGTGGGGTGCGCCGGAAGGTGGTCGACCAGTTCGGTCGTGATGCGGGGGTCTTGGAGGTGTTCCTTGATCTTGGCGGTGTACTCGGCGTCGACCGGCTGGGAGCCGGACTGCGCGAGAGCGTCTCGGGGAGCGATGGCAAGAAGGCTCGTGGCCAAGGCCAGAGAGCCGAGGAGCAGCGTACGGGGCATGCGGGGGCTCCGGTGGAGGGATACGGTGCGAAGAAGCTTACGCCGCCGAGGGGTACTGCGTTGGTCCGCTGGCGCTCTCGTCAGACCCTCCAATCCTCGCTCGAGAGCGACATCTCGACGCGCGCGACGCGCCGGTGTTGGGAGCGCCACTCCGGCCGGTATACCTTCGCGATGAAGGGTGGCTCGTGCCGCGCCCGGAACCGCTGGATGGCGGGTGCCGAGAACGCGAGTGCCTCCGCGATCTCCGGGTGGGTCATCCCCGTCCCCACGAAGATGAAGAGCGCCAATCCGGCGCGCATGGCGGCGTCGCGTTCATCGGCGCGGGTCCGTTGTCGCTTGTCCCTGGTGAGCATCACCCAGTTCCGATGGTGGCCGACGCCCAGGAAGATCGTCGCATCGAGTGCGTCCTGCGCGAAATGATCGCGATGACGCTCGACCGTGTACCCGGCGGCAACGAGCGCGTCAGGGACCACGTGGCCGAGGTCCCTGTCGGTGAAGAAGGTGAACTCAGGCCGCGACGGCGAGCTCTTCGATGGCAAGGGCCTCGTTTAGCTCGTCAGGGGTGAGTCCGAGGTCCTGCGTCACTGAATCGGGGGGCTCGCCAGCGTTGATGCGGCTCGCGATGCTGAACGTCGTGACGCCAATGCGGCCGATGACAGGCCTCCCGAACGACACGTGGGGCGAGACGAGGATCACACGCCCCGTGGCCGGGGGAACCCGCTCGTGCGGCCAGAACTGGACTGGGACCTTTTCCGAGAAGTCCACGCGCTTCAATCCTTCCATCAGGATCTGCTGCATGACGAGTTGAGCACCCTTCGAGAGCTCCTCCAGCGTGCTGAGGCGCTCGAGGAAGAGGCGGCCAGCCCCGACACGCAGGTCCTCGTGGATCAGGAGTCGCTCGATCCCGAACTCCTGCTCGGCCACGTCGAGGGCCTCCCGTACCCGGCTCAGCTTCACTCGGTGCGGGGCATCGCGTAGGCTCCGCAGGTTATGTATCTCGATGAGGTTGAAGAACGACAGGCGCGGATCACGGTCCTCCGGCGGTCGGATGACCGGCTTGAAGAATCCCTCGCCCTGCTTCTTCGTGTACCGCTGACCTCGAACCCAAGCCTGGATGGTCGACGCCGGAACGCCAGTGGCACGAGCCGCCTCCGGGAAGCTGTACCGGGGCAGTTCGCGCGGATCCTGACCTCCGTAGAGGCTCACGACCTGCATGTTCATGGCGGAAGAGGAGATCATGAAGACTCCCGGGCACGGACTCGAGCCCGTACAGCTTCAGGGCGACAGGCTTGGCTGCGTTCGGCCACCGCCCGGAATATGGGCGCTCGGCCGCCGATCCTGCCACCTCCGAGGCCTCACCGGCGTCGTGACCACACCATAGAATTCCTGAGCATGAGCCTCATCAAGTCCAAGCAGCGCGTGGCCGACCATGGCGAGGTGTTCACCCCGCCCTGGCTGGTCGAGGCCATGCTCGACCTGGTGAAGGAGGAGACCGAGCGAATCGACGCCCGGTTCCTCGAACCCGCCTGCGGCAGCGGCAACTTCCTCGTGAAGGTCCTGCAGCGCAAGCTGGCAGCCGTCGAGAAGCGGTACGGTGCCTCAGACTTCGAGCGCCGTCACTACGCCCTCCTCGGCCTGATGTGCATCTACGGCATCGAGCTGCTGGCGGACAACATAAACGAGTGCCGGGAGAATCTGCTGGAGGTGCTCGCGGAGTACCTCGACGTCGGCGATTCCGACGACACCTATCGTGCGGGGTCGTATGTGCTGACGCAGAATCTCGTGCACGGTGATGCACTCACGATGCGCACGAGCGACGGTGCGCCAATCACGTTCGCCGAGTGGGGCTACTTGGGGAAGGGGAAGTACCAGCGACGCGACTTTCGGCTGGACATCCTGACGCAATCGGCGGCGTTCAGCGCCGAGGATTCGCTCTTCGCACACCTCGGCAAGCACGAGATCTTCACCCCGGTGCGGACGTACGCGCCGGAGACCATCGCGGAGCTGGCCGCGAGATGAGCGCGCGGCAGCCGGAAGGGAACGCCAAGGCGAGCTTCACGCTGCGCGGGCGCAACCCGGACATCCTCACGTGCATCGCCAACCTCTCGAACGATGAGGTCTTCACCCCGCCGGAGTTCGCGAACCGGATGCTCGATACTCTGGCCGAGGCATGGGCTGCGGACCATCGCGGGGCCAGCCTCTGGGCCGACAGTTCGGTGCGGTTCCTCGACCCGTGTACGAAGTCCGGAGTGTTCCTGCGCGAGATCACGCGCCGACTGAAGGACGGGTTGGTCGACGAGATCCCGGACCTGCAGGAGCGGGTGAATCACATCCTGACTAAGCAGGTCTACGGGATCGGAATCACGCAGCTCACCAGCTTGATGGCGCGGCGGAGTGTGTACTGCTCCAAGGACGCGCGAGGGAAGCATTCCATCGCGACGGGATTCAAGGACGAAAGCGGAAACATCTGGTTCGAGCGTACCGAACACAGCTGGGTCGATGTGCGGTGCCGATTCTGCGGGGCAAGCAGGAAGTCGCTCGACCGCGGGGATGACCGTGAGACGCACGCCTATGCGTTTATTCATGCAGAGAACATCAGAGCTCGCATCGGCGAGCTGTTCGGAGGTCAAATGCAGTTCGACGTGATCGTGGGGAATCCGCCATATCAACTGGACGACGGGGGCTTCGGTACGAGCGCGGCTCCCATCTATCACATCTTCGTCGAGCAAGCGCTCGCGCTCGATCCGCGCTTCGCCGTATTCGTCACGCCCTCTCGCTGGATGGCCGGTGGCAAGGGGCTCGATGAGTTCCGAAAGCGCATGCTGAAGGACCGTCGACTGCGCAGGATCGTGGACTTCCCGAAGCTCTATGAGGCCTTTCCGGGCGTGAAGATCCGAGGCGGGATCTCCTACTTCCTCTGGAACCGCGATTACGATGGCCCGTGTGAGTTCGAATCCGTCTGGGATGGGCAGGCGACGGGCCCGGCGGTCAAGCGCTTCCTCGACAGTTACGACGTGCTGGTGAGACGCAACGAGGCGATTCCCATCCTCGAGAAGGTGCGAGCGAAGGGCGAGTCGACTCTGGATGCGCGCGTGTCGAGCAGGAAGCCGTTCGGACTGGCGACGAACTACAGGGGTAAGCGCTCCAAGGCTGGGCTGACCGATCCGGTGCAGCTCTTCGAGAATCAGCGAGTGGGGTGGGTCTCGCGGAAGGAGCTTAACGCAAACGCTGAGTGGATTGACGAGTGGAAGGTCTTGATGACTGCGGTGCAAGGAACGAGCGCCGCTGTGGAGACCAAGTTCCTGAGCAGGCCCATCGTCGCAGTCCCCGGGACTGCATGCACCGAAACGTACCTCGTCGCTGGTCGATTCAACGACGAGTGGGCCGCAAGGAACTATGCGTCGTATCTCCGGACGAGGTTCGTGAGGTTCCTTGTCTCGTTGCGGAAAGCCACCCAGCACGCGACGAGAGACGTCTATGCCTTTGTGCCGGACTTGCCACCGACTGAGCAGTGGACTGATGCGACGCTGTACGAGCGCTATGGACTGACACCGAGCGAGATCGCCTTCATCGAGTCTCAGGTCGCGGAACACGACTCTGAGCTGTACGACGAACCCGCGCCGGACGCCGAAGCGGATGAGTAAGGCGGAAGCTGAGGTCTTCGAGGGCAGGCCCACCGCCCGCCCGCGCATCTACGCCTACTCCATCGCGGACGAGGCCCACAAGGGTCTGCTGAAGATCGGCCAGACCACCCGCGACGTGAAGGAACGCGTCGCCGAGCAGCTCAAGACTGCGAACATCAGAAACTACCGCATCGAGCTCGACGAGCCCGCCGAACGCGAGGACGGCTCGATCTTCACGGACCACGAGGTACGTGCTACCCTCGCGCAGAAGGGCTTCAGGAAGGACGCGCTCGAGTGGATGCGCTGCTCGCTCCAGGACGTCGTCACCGTCCTCTCCGAACTCAGGACCGGCCAGCGGTTCGTCGGCGCGCACGACCAGACCTTCCCGATGCGCCGCGAGCAGGCCGAGGCAGTCAATCGGACGCACGCGTACTTCCACTCACGCTGGCAGGAGGACATGCAGGCCGTCCCGCGTTTCCTGTGGAACGCGAAGATGCGCTTCGGAAAGACTTTCACCACCTACCAGCTCGCCAGGAAGCTCAACGCCCGCCGCGTCCTCGTCGTCACCTTCAAGCCCGCCGTCGAGGATGCCTGGCGCGCCGACCTCGAATCGCACCGGGACTTCGACGGCTGGCAGTATTACTCCAAGGTGGTCGGCCAGGACCCCACCAAGGCAGACAAGAAGCGGCCACTGGTGTACTTCGGCTCCTTCCAGGACCTGCTCGGGCGTGACGCCCGCGGGAACATCAAGGCCAGGAACGAATGGCTTCACAAGATCAAGTGGGACCTCGTCGTCTTCGACGAGTACCACTTCGGCGCCTGGCGCGAATCGGCGAAGGAGCTGTTCGAGGGTGAGGAGGAGTCGATCTCGCGCGTGGAGGACCTGCTCCATGACCGCAGACGGCTGGGTGAGCGCGTCGCCGACCTCCAGCAGCCTCTCGAGCAGGAATCGACGTTCCTGCCGATCGTCACCAAGGCCTACCTCTACCTGTCGGGCACCCCGTTCAAGGCCCTCGCGACCGGCGAGTTCATCGAGGAGCAGATCTTCAACTGGACGTACACCGACGAGCAGCGCGCCAAGGCGGAGTTCGCGGCGAAGCACCCCGGCAAGTGGAATCCCTACGGCGCGCTGCCGCAGCTGCGCCTGCTCACGTACCAGATGCCGGATGAGCTGCTCGCGATCGCGAGCGGTGGGCAGTTCGACGAATTCGACCTCAATGAGTTCTTCTCGGCCAGCGGCACGGGCACGGCCGCACGCTTCGTGCACGAGAGCGAGGTCCAGCGCTGGCTCAACATCATTCGCGGCAGCGACCCGCAGAAGTCGCACGAGCTGCTGAGAACGGGGAGCAAGCCGCCCTTCCCCTACTCCGACGTGCGGCTCCTGCCGTACCTGCAGCATGCCTTCTGGTTCCTTCCGAACGTCGCTGCCTGCCACGCGATGGCGAACCTGCTGCGTGCAAGGCACAACGCGTTCTGGCGCGAGTACGAAGTCCGTATCGCGGCCGGCCCGGAGGCCGGCATCGGGCTCGCCGCGCTGGCCCCGGTTCGCGAGGCGATCGGCAGCGGGTTCGACACGAGGACGATCACGCTCTCGTGCGGGAAGCTCACCACTGGCGTCACGGTGCCCCAGTGGTCCAGCATCCTGATGCTCCGCAATCTCACGTCGCCGGAGACCTACTTCCAGGCGGCGTTTCGCGTTCAATCGCCGTGGTCGATCAGGAACCCGAACGGCGATGACCCACACGCCGAGGAGGTCCTCAAGCCAGTCTGCTTCGTGTTCGACTTCGCGCCGACACGGGCCCTTCGGCAGCTCTCGGAGTACGGGATCGGACTCTCACCCGCCGAGCCGAATCCAGAGCATGCCGTACGCGACCTGGTGAGCTTCCTGCCCGTGCTCGCGTACGACGGCGCCAACATGACGCAGGTCGACGCGGGTGGCATCCTCGACATCGCGATGGCCGGGACCTCGGCCACGCTCCTCGCACGCAAGTGGGAATCGCCACTGCTCGTGAACGTCGACAACGAGACGCTCGCGCGTGTGCTCGCGAATCCCGAGGCGATGGCTGCGGTGGAGCGCATCGAAGGGTGGCGCGCGCTCGGCGACAACGTCATCGAGACGATCATCAACAAGAGCGAGACGATCAAGGAACTGAAGGGCAAGGCCAAGGACAAGGAGCTCACCGCAAGGCAGAAGCAGCAGCTCACGGACGAGGAGAAGGAGTACAAGTCGAAGCGAAAGCTGGTGCAGGAGAAGCTGATCAAGTTCGCGACGCGGATCCCCGCGTTCATGTACCTGACCGACTTTCGCGAGAATACGCTTCAGGACGTGATCACCAAGCTGGAGCCGGAGCTGTTCCAGACGGTCACCGGGCTTACGGTGAAGGACTTCCACCTGCTCGTGCGGCTCAAGGTGTTCAACACCGAGCAGATGAACCAGGCCGTGCTCGCGTTCCGGCGGTACGAAGACGCCTCGTTGCGCTACACGGGGATCGAGAGCCACGAGGGGCTCTCACAACTCGGTCTCTACGACACGGTGGTCGCGAAGGAGTAGCGCCCGCTCAGGAATGCGCCGCCAGGATCCCCACCAGCCGCGTATTCACATAGTAGTTGTTCCGCCCCACCCGCACCTTGCGCAGCACCTCCGCCGCCGCGAGCGCGTCGAGGTAGCGCGTCGCCGTGATCCGTGACACCCCCAACTCCGCCTGCAGGTGCGCCACGCGTGTGTACGGCTGCGCGAAAAGGTGATTGATCAGGTCCTGGCTGTAGAACTTGAAGCCCGACCGCACGCGATGCTTCACCTCGAGCAGCGCCTCGCGGATCCCGTTCACCGCCACCACTCCCTGACGGGCCGTCTGCTCGACGGCGGTGAGCATGTAGACCACCCACTCCTCCCAGCGGTCGTCCTCGCGGACCGCCTGGAGGAGTCGGTAGTACTCGGACTTCGTGCCCACGATGTGACGGCTCATGTACAACACCGGGATGTCGAGCAGGCCCTCCTTCACGAGGTAGAGCACGTTCACGATCCGACCGGTGCGCCCGTTCCCGTCGTAGAACGGGTGGATGCTCTCGAACTGGTGATGGATGAGCGCCATCCGGATCAGGGGATCGGCCGCGTAGGCGCGCGCCCCGTTGATGAACTCCTCCAGCTCGCCCATCAGCCGCACGATCGTCGGGCCATCCTGCGGCGGAGTGTACACGACCTGCCCGGTCGCCGGATTCTTGAGCGTCGTCCCCGGCAGCGTGCGGAACCCCGCCTCGTTCTGCTCGAGCGCCGCCTGGATCTGGATGATGTGGTTGTTCGTGAGGAGCCCCTGGTCCCGCACGAGATCGAAGCCGATGCTGAGCGCCTGCCGGTACCGCAGGACCTCCTTCGCCGCCGGGCTCCCGGCCTCCTCCGGCGTCGCTCCCTCGCGGAAGAGCTCGTCGTGCGTTGTGACGATGTTCTCGATCTCGGAGCTGTCCTTCGCTTCCTGCAGCCCAAGCGAGCTGACCAGGATCTGCTGGTTGGGGATCGAGGCGGCAACGCCCTTCAGTTCCGCAAGCGCCCGCGACGCCGAGGTGAGACGGCGAAGCACCGCGGGTGTCTCGAAACGCCGCGGATCAATCAGTTCCAGCGGTCGAAGCTCGAAATCGGCCATGTTGTATCCAGTTCCCTCATTAAATGCATAGAAAAGCAGACAAATCTATACATATCAATGAGAACGTGCAAACAAACAACTAAAACGTGAACACGTCAGCGACTGCTCAATACTAGATCGCGTCACAACCACCGCGGCCCCCTGGTGGGCGACCTCAGCGGGCCAGGCGTTTCACGGAGCAGGTTGCAGCCGCACCCGCTCCGCCGCCAGCGCCTCCACCCGCGCCCGCGAGTACGCGAGCGGGAAGAACCGGTCCCGCGCCCAGTCGTCGAACAGGTTGCGGTAGAACGGGCTCGAAGGGTCCCCCGACTGCCCCGGCGTGTTCGTCGCCAGTGCGCGGTCCCAGTCCCCGACGTCGACCACGATCCGGAACGATGCGCCCGCGGTCTGGTTGTCGCCCGTGCCCGTGGCGTTCAGCGTGTACGAGGAACCGCCGCGCGGTAGCGGCCCCACCTCGAGCCGCGCCCGAAGCGAGTCGTGCACCACCGCGCTCAAGGGGTGCCGGATGAGCGCGTGGTGGTGGCCCTCGCGGCCCCACGCCCAGCCGTCGGCGTCGCGCCCGAACCGCCTCGAGAGCGTCGAGTCGGCCGCGGCGAGCGCGTCGAGCAGCAGCGAATCGCGCGCCGCGAGCGGCGACGGGCCGAGTTCCCCGGGCGGTCCCTGCAGCCACGTCACCGCGCGGTGCAGCGAGACCGCGCTCACGAAAGCCCGCTCCGACGGGCGCACCATCCGCCGATGGGTGAGCCGTCGCAGCGCGGCCTCCCACGCCGCGTAGAGCCCGCCCGCGGCGCTCTCGCGCGACAGCGTGTGGTCCCAGGCGAGCAGGCGCCGGCGCAGCGAGTCGAGCCGCGCGCTCGCCGGCGTCACGTCGCGCAGCAGCGGCACCAGCTGCCGCGCCGCCACGCTCACCTCGTCGGTCTGCAGGCGCGCCATGTCGAACACGCTGAACTGCCGGCCGCTGCCCAGCACCTCCACCGCCCGCATGTACCGGTACGGATCGGCCCACGTGAAGCCCACCGCATCCATGTGCGGGTAGTCACGCGGCACCAGGTCGTTGTTCGCCGTCGCGATGAACCCCTCCGGCGGGTCCACCCGGTTGGGCTTGAGCAGGATGTCGAGGTACCCGTCCCATTCGAAGCGTCCGTCGCCCGGCACGGGCACGAGGCCGCTGAAGTTCCGCCGGCGCGGCGCGATCCCCACCGCCTGCCACCCGATCCGCCCCGCCCGGTCGGCCCAGATCATGTTCTCGCCCGGGATGTGCGAGTAGCGGTTCGCCTCGCGGAACTCCTCCCACGAGCGCGCCTGGTCCATGCGCAGGCTCGCGAGGTACGGCGCTCCGCCCACCTCCATCCAGGCCGCGCGCACCGCGAACGCCTTGTGCCGCGCACCGTCGCGGAACACCACCGGCCCGTGCCGCGTGTAGCGATGCCGCACGACCTCCGCCGCCCGCCCCTTCACGGCGATCGTGTCCACGATCACGCGCATCCGCTCCCATGCGCCCCGGTAGCGATACCGCTCCGGGTCGGCCGGATCGGTGTCGTAGACCAGCAGGTCCTCGCCGTCGGTCTCGAAGATCGTGAGGCCCCACGCGCCATGCTCGTTGTGGCCGATCGAGACGCCCGGAAGCACCGGCTCGCCGCCGCCGATCACGTTCCACCCCGGCCCGACGAGGTGCACCAGGTAGCGCAGCGACGGCGCGGAGAGCGCGCGGTGCGGGTCGTTCGCCATCATCGGCCAGCCGCTCTCGCTGAGCCGGCCGCTCACCACCCAGTTGTTCGAGCCGATCGCGACGTCGTCGAGCGTCTCGGCGAACGGGTCGGCCGTGCGCGCCGCCGACATGGCGGCGGCGGTGCGCTCGCCGGGCGCACCGGGCGCTCCAGGCACACCGGGCGCCGAGGCGCTCCCGCCGCGTGCCGACCCTGCGGCGCGCGCCGACGCGACGACGTCCTCCGGACGGAACCGGATCGCCGCCCGGAACGCGTCGTAGGGGCGCAGCACGTCCTGCGCGAGCAGCGCCGAGTCGATCCCCGCGGCGAGCGTCAGGTCCGGGTCGCCCGGCGAGAAGTCCGAGAGCGCCTTCACGCGCGCGGGGCCGAGCGTGGCCACGGCACGTCCCAGGTCGAGCTCACGCGTGAGGTTGCCCAGCAGCCCCTGGTGCCGCGAGATCACCACGTCGGGCGTCCAAGGTTCCGGCAGCGTGTTGAGCAGCCGGAACTCCAGCGGCAGGCGCGACGGGTCGCGCCGCGCCTCCGCGATGCACGCGTTCACGCCGTCCACGAACGCGCCGATGATCGCGGCGCCACGCGGGTGGTAGTGGTTCAGCTCGGCCGTGAGGTCGCCGCGGAACCGGAACAGCCGCGCGCCGATGTCGCGCTCGAGCTCGCGCGGGCCGAGCCACTCGGCCACCGTCCCGGTGGCCTGGCGCCGCCAGACCTCGAACTGGAAGAGACGGTCGCGCGCCGCCGCGTAGCCCTGCGCGAAGAAGAGGTCATGCTCCGTCTCCGCGTAGATGTGGTTCACGCCGAACCGGTCGCGGATCACTTCCACCGGGCGTTCCAGCCCGGGGACGGTGAGGGGCTTCGCCGCCTGGGCGGCCAGCGGGCCCGTGACCAGCACCGTGAGCAGCACGGTGAGCAGCAGCAGCGAGCCGGCGTTCCGACGCTTGACCACGAGCGATCCCCCCGATGCGCGGCGTGGGTGGACGGGACCGCGAACCGCGGATCCCGGTGCGCCGCGCCGCTCGAAGTTCGGGGAAATCGGCCGCGGTCGCCACCGGCCTCCGGCTCACTCCACCGGGCACAGCACGCCGATGAGGAAGCCCTGCGTCGAGAACCAGGCCTCCGTGCTGTCGAGCGCGAACCGTGACGTCACCAGCCGCTCCGGGACGTCGCGCGCCTCCAGCACGTCGCGGCCGAGCGGTTCGCCCGTCGACCGGTCGAGCACGTCGAGCAGGAGCGTCGACGAGAGGACGCGGCTGCCGCACGGGGCGATCGCCCGGACGGGGGCGCCGGCCGCGAACGACCAGAACTCGCTCCCGCTCAGCCGGTCGAGCGCGAAGACGTGCCGGTCCGCCGACCCCGCGAAGACCGTGTCGCCGACGATGAACGGCGGCTCCAGCGGCCCCGCGGCCCCGCCGCCGGTCCAGCGCCAGCGGACCGCACCGGTGCCGCGCTCGAGCGTGATCAGCTGGTTGGCCCCGACATCCGCCGCGATCACCTCGGTGGCGCCGATCGCGGCCTCCTCCGTCGCGAGGTGCTGCTCATCCGTCCCCGTCTCGATGTGGCGCCAGCGCTCGGTCCCCGTCGTGCGGTCGAGCATCACCACGTGCAGGTCGGACGTCAGCCCAGCCACGTGCGTCCACGCCTCGATCGTGACCACCACGTCGTCGTCCGCCACGGCGACCCCGCGGACGAACGACCGGAAGGGCGACGGTCCGACCACCGCACGCCGCCAGCGCTCGGTCCCGTCGGCGAGCGCCAGCGCATAGACCAGGCTGTCGGTGCCGAAGTACGCGGTGCCCGGCGCCGCCGCGGCGATCCCCGTCGCGCCGGTCGCGTTGGGCCGCATGCGCCACCGCTCCACGCCCGTCGCGGCGTCGTACGCGACGGCCGAGTCGCCGACGAGGAACACGATGCCGTCCGAGAGCGGCAGGTTGCGGGGCATCCCGATCGGGCGCTCCATCGACCAGCGCAGCGTGCCCGTGGCCCGGTCCACCGCGACGACCACGCCGTTCGCGAACTGCCCGGGTACCTGCATCGCGGCATAGACTGTCGTCGCGTCGAGCGCGGGCCGCGTGTATCCGAAGAGCACGCGCCCGCCGACGTTCAGCGGGATCGCCTGCAGGAGCTCCAGCCCGCCCGTCTCGACCTCGCGCGGTCGGGGTCGCAGCGGATCGAAGCAACCGAGGAGCGTCGTGGCCGACAGGGAGCAGCTGAGGACGAGGAGGCGTCGGGCTCGCATGATCCGGGGAGAGTGGGAGACGCGGGGCCGCGCGTGCCGCGACCGGAGAGTCACGGACGGACCGCTCGCGCGCTAGGTTCACGACACGGCGCCTCGTGCCGTCACCAGCATTACCCCGTCGCGCGGCCGATTCCACCGGACCGCCCACCGCCGGAGGTCCCCATGGCCGCCAGCCCGCTCCCCCGCCTCCGCCGCATCTGCCTCGCGCTCGGCGGCGCCACCGAGGTCGAGGCCTGGGGCACCGCCACCTTCCGCTGCCCGCGCATCTTCGCGATGTACGCGCAGCCGTCGGACCAGAAGCACTCCCGCGGGCGCCCGGGGGTCTGGCTCAAGGCGGCGCCGGGCAATCAGCAGCTCATGGTGCGCGACCGCCCGGACCGCTTCTACGTGCCGCCCTACGTGGGCGTCTCGGGCTGGGTCGGTGTCTTCCTCGACGGGAACGTCTCATGGGAGGAGGTCGCGCTGCTCGTCGAGGACGCGTGGCGCCTCCTCGCGCCGAAGAAGCTCGTGAAGGCGCGCGATGCCGCGCCGCCGTCGGCGCCCGGCACCGCGACCCCGAAGGCCACGGCGCGCGGGGCGACGCCTCAGCGCAAGCCGAAGCACGCCTCCAGCGCATCGCAGGCGGCCTCGACACCGCGCTCCGCCCGCACCGCCTCCGCCACCCGCGTCGCGGCCAAGGCGAAGTCGCCATCCCGCAGCAAGCGGTCGAGCTCCGCCGCCACCCGTCGCGCGCGATAGCGCGCGGGCGGGAGGATCCGCGCGACGCCGAGTCGCGCGGCGCGGTACGCATTGTCCGGCTGGTCGTGCGCGAAGGGGACGCAGAGCATCGGCGCGCCGCTCCGGAGCCCCTGCGCGAGTGTGCCGATCCCGCATTGGTGCACCACCACCGCGGCGCGGGGCATCACGAGCGAGTGTGGCGCCTGTTCCACCGCGAGCACGCCGCTCGGGAGCGACGCGCGCATGGCCTCCACGTTCCCCGGCCCCACCAGGCAGAGCGCGCGCACGCCGAGCTCGCGCACCGCCGCGAGGCTCTCGGTCCAGAAGCGGCCCGGTGAGAGCACGGCGGACGACCCCAGCGTGAACAGCACCGGCGGCGCACCGCCGGCGAGGAACTCCTCGAGCTCCGGCGCCAGCGCGGTGCCGTGCGCGGCATCGTGGAAGACGTGCCCGGTCACCTCGACGTGCGCGGGCCAGTCGGCCTGCGGCGCGCCCAGCAGCCGGGAGTAGAGCGCGAGCACGAGCTGTGGACTGTGCTGGCCCTCGAAGAGCGGGTTGCCGCCGGGCGGCAACCCGAGGGCGCGCCGCAGCTCCGCCGCCGGGCGTGACCACTGCGTCGTGATGGCACGCGAGACGCTGCGCAGCGCGCGCCCGGTGAACGGGAGGAGCCGCTCGAGCGACTTGAGCCACGGCGCCGGAGGGACCACCGGCGCGTCATGCGC
>CAZPJF010000003.1:0-30565 GCA_964586095.1 uncultured Gemmatimonas sp.
GTGAACGGTACGGCCACCGGCAGCGGGGCGGGGAACACCGTCACGGTGACGCCGTCGCAGCGCATGGTGGTCCGCAGCAGCGTGCAGCTCGTCCTCAACGTGGGGGCCTGAGCCATGACCTCCATGACGATCCACCGCGCCGCGGCCCTCGCGCTCCTCGCCGCACCGGCGCTGGCCGGCGCCCAGGGGAACGCCTCGGCCGCCGCCACCGCGATGGGCGGCAACTACACCGCGCTCGCCCGCAACTTCAACGCGACCGCGTGGAACCCGGCCAACCTCGGGCTCGACGGCAACTCGCGCTTCTCGATCGCGCTCTCGCCGCAGCTCGGCCTCGGCACCGGGCCGATCACGCTCAGTGACCTCGCCGACTACGAGGGCATCGTGGTCCCGCAGCAGGTGAAGGAGCAGTGGCTGCAGAAGGTCATCGACAACGGCGGCCAGAACCTCGGCGGCGACCTGCACATCACGCCGCTGGCGCTCTCGATCGGCCGGTTCGCGTTCAGCGCGACCACCACCGTGCGCGCCGACGGCGACGTCCCGCCGGCGTTCGCCGAGCTCGTGCTCTTCGGCAACGCGGGCCGCACGGGCGTGCCGCAGGACTACACGCTCGAGGACCTCGCGCTCGACGCGAACGTCACGTCCACCTTCGCGCTCGCGTACGGCCGGAAGGTGCGGTTCATGCCCGTCGGCACGCTCGCGCTCGGCGTGACCGGCAAGTACACGCTCGGGCACGGCATGGCCTCGATGCGCGACAACGGCTCGTTCGCGACCTCGAATCCGCTCGCGATCTCCATCGATGCGCCGGTGGTCCTCACCGACACCGCCGAGACCATGAACGCGGGCTCCGGCTTCGGCCTCGATGTCGGCGGCACGTGGACGCTCGGCCACCTGCGGGCCTCCGCGGTCATCCACGACGTGATCAGCACGTTCAAGTGGAACACGGACGACCTCTACTACATCCCGGTGCGGGCGGACTTCGATGCCCAGGACGGCGAGTTCGAGGCGGACACGATCCTGCCGCTCGCGGATGCGCCGGCACCGCTGCAGGCCGAGCTCCGGTCGCGCATCGCCGACACGAAGGTGCAGCCGGGCCTCGCCCTCGGCGTGGCGTGGACCGGGCTGCCGCGGCTCACGCTCGCGGCGGACCTGCGCACGCGGTTCGGCGACGGCATCGAGCTGGGTCCGAAGACGCAGGTCGGGCTCGGCGCCGAGCTGCGGCTCATCCCGTTCGTGCCGCTCCGCGCCGGCGTGGCGACGATCGGCGAGGGCATCCGCTACAGCGGCGGGCTCGGGCTCGAGTTCGGCGTCTTCAACCTGCAGGCGGCGGCGCAGCTCACGAGTGCCGATGGGCGCAGCGACACCGGGTTCGGGCTCACGATGAGCTTCGGCGGGCGGTGAAGGAGGCGGCGCCACGCCGCGGGGCATCGTGAGGCGACGGGCTTGGCAATAGGGAGGGCGATCGGGGCGCCGTGCGGTCCCCCGATCGCCTCGCCCCCGGGCGGCGGGCGGTAGATTGGGTCAACCCTCGCCCCCTCACGATGATGCGCCATAGCCCCATCCTGCTCGCGCTGCTCGCTGGCGCGGCCTGTGCGACCCCCGAAGCGCCGGTGGACGAGCTCGTCTCGACCACCGGCGTCGTCGTTTCCGTGCACCACCTGGCGTCGGAGGCGGGCGCGGCGGCGCTGGCGCGCGGCGGGAACGCGGTCGACGCCGCGGTCGCCACGGCCTTCGCGCTCGCGGTGACGAACCCCGCCGCCGGCAACATCGGCGGCGGTGGCTTCATGGTCGTCCGCCTCGCCGACGGCACGGCGACGACCTTCGACTACCGTGAGCGCGCGCCGGCGGCCGCGACGCCCACGATGTACCTCGACGCGAAGGGGGCGATCAACGAGGCCGCGACCGACTCCGGCTGGCGCGCGCCCGGAGTGCCGGGCACGCCCCGCGGCCTCGCACTCGCGCACGGGCAGTTCGGCAAGCTCCCCTGGCGCGACCTCGTGATGCCGGCGGTGGAGCTCGCGGAGCGCGGCTTCGCCCTCTCCGCCGACCTGGCCGCCGAACTCAACCGGGCGGTCGAACGGCACCTCGCGCCGTTCCCCGCCGCGGTCGCGGCGTACGGCAAGCCGGGCGGCGGCGCGTGGGCCGCCGGCGACACGCTGCGGCTCCCGCAACTCGCGCGCGCGCTCCGCGCCATCGCCGACAGCGGGGCCGACGCCTTCTATACGGGCTGGATCGCCGATTCCATCGATGCGCAGATGCGCGCGCACGGCGGGCTCATCACCAAGGCCGACCTCGCGGCGTACCAGCCGCTGGAGCGGCCGCCGGTGCGCGGCACCTTCCTGGGGCACGAGATCATCGGGATGGGGCCGCCGAGTTCGGGCGGCACGGTCGTGATCGAGACGCTGAACCAGCTGGAGGCGCTCGGCATCGCGGGCATGCGGCGCGAGGACCCGCGCACCCTGCACCTGCGCCTCGAGGCCGCGCGCCGGGCGTACCTGGACCGCGCGCGCTGGATCGGCGATCCCGACTTCGGGCCGGTGCCCATGGAGCGGCTCCTCTCGAAGGAATACGCGCAGTCGCTCGCCGCGACGGTCGACACCGCGCGCGCCTCGCGGAGCGCGGAGCTCGGGGCCGACATCCTCACGCCGGCCGGCGAGCCCGACGCCACGACGCACTTCAGCATCGTCGACGCCGAGGGGAACGCCGTCTCGAACACCTACACGCTCGAGGGCGGCTACGGCTCGGGCGTGGTGGTCGCGGGCTTCCTGCTCAACAACGAGATGGGCGACTTCAACAAGAAGCCCGGCTACACGAATGCGGGCTGGGCGATCGGCACGCCCGCGAACGTGATCGCCCCGGGGAAGCGGATGCTGAGCTCGATGTCGCCGGTGATCGTGACCAAGGACGGGCAGCTGCGGCTCGTGACGGGCTCGCCGGGCGGCCGCACGATCCCGAACACGGTGCTCAACGTCGTGCTCGGCGTGACCGCGTTCGGCGAGGGCGTGCGCGCGGCGGTCGACGCGCCGCGCATCCATCACCAGTGGATGCCCGACACCGCGACCTTCGAGGCCGGCGCGGCCGACTCCGCGGCGCTCGCGCTGCTGCGTGCGAAGGGCCAGGCCATCCGCGAGGTGCGCGCGGGCAGCATCGGCGATGCGCACAGCATCGTGTACGACGCGGCCACGCGCACCGCGCGCGCCGCGAACGACAAGCGGAGCGCGGACTCCGGCGCGCGGGCGCCGAAGTGAGCACGATGGCGAGCGCCATGACGGACACCGCGGCGTGACCGGTCCGCGCACCGCCGCGGGCGCGGCGCATGGCGTGGCGCACCTGCGCGACGCGGCGCTCGTGCGTGACGCTGGCTACCTGGGCGGCGCGTGGGTGCCGGCGGCGCACACCTTCGCCGTGCGCGACCCCGCGACCGGCGCGTGGCTGGCGGACGTCGCGGACCTCGATGCCGCGATGGCCCGCGAGGCCGTGGCCGCGGCCGAGCGTTCACAGCCCGCGTGGGCGGCCCGCACGGCCAAGGAGCGCGCCGCGCTGCTGCGCCGCTGGTTCGAGCTCATCATGGAAGCCCAGGCCGACCTCGCCGCGCTCATGACGCAGGAGCAGGGGAAGCCGCTCGCCGAGGCGCGGGGCGAGGTGGCCTACGGTGCGAGCTTCATCGAGTGGTTCGCCGAGGAGGCCAAGCGCGCGTACGGCGACGTGATCCCCACGCCGGTCGCGGGGCGCCGGCTCCTCGCGCTGCGGCAGCCGGTCGGCGTCGCGGCGGCGATCACGCCGTGGAACTTCCCGATCGCGATGCTCACGCGGAAGGCCGCGCCCGCGCTCGCGGCCGGCTGCTCGTTCGTGGTGAAGCCCGCGGCCGAGACGCCCCTCTCGGCGCTGGCCCTCGCCGTGCTGGCGGAGCGCGCGAGGATCCCCGCGGGGGTCTTCAACGTGCTGCCGACGACGCGGGCGCACGACGTGGGCCTCGTGCTCACGCAGGACCCGCGGGTCGCGAAGTTCTCGTTCACCGGCTCGACGGCGGTGGGGAAGCAGCTCATGGCCCAGTGCGCGACCACCGTGAAGCGCGTCTCGCTCGAGCTGGGCGGCAACGCGCCGTTCCTCGTGTTCGACGATGCGGATCTCGACGCCGCGGTCGCGGGAGCGGTCGCGTCCCGCTACCGCAACGCGGGGCAGACCTGCGTCTGCGCGAACCGCTTCCTCGTGCAAGCCGCGGTGGCGGACGCGTTCGCGGCGAAGCTCGCCGCGGCGGTCTCCGCGCTCCCGGTGGGGAATGGACTCGAGCCCGGCGTGCAGCAGGGGCCGCTCATCTCCGAGCGCGCCGTGGCGAAGGTCGAGCGGCTGGTCGCCGGCGCCGTCGAGGGCGGTGCCCGCGTGGTGACCGGCGGTGCGCGGCACGCGCTCGGCGGCACCTTCTACCAGCCGACCGTGCTCACCGGCGTCGCGCCCTCGATGGCGATCGCGCAGGAGGAGATCTTCGGCCCGGTCTCGGCGATCACGCCCTTCGCCGACGAGGCGGAGGCGGTGGCGCTCGCGAACGGCACGCCGTTCGGGCTCGCGGCGTACGCCTATACGCGGGACCTCGCGCGGGCGTGGCGGGTGAGCGAGACGCTGCGGTTCGGCATGGTGGGGATCAACGAGGGGCTGATCAGCACCGAGGTCGCGCCGTTCGGCGGGGTGAAGGAGAGCGGGTTCGGGCGCGAGGGGGCGCGGCAGGGGCTCGAGGAGTATCTCGACGTGAAGTACGTCGCGATGGGTGGGCTCGGGTGAGGGCCGGCCTGTGCGCGGAGCCGAGCGCCGGGTGCCTGGACGGCGTATCGTTGGGCATGCGCCCACCTCGCCCCCGCACGCATACGGTCCTCCCGCTCCTCCTCGGCCTGCTCGGTTCGGCGGCGTCCGCGCTCGGCGCGCAGGGCACGTCCACCTGGCCCCAGCACTCCCTCGAGCGTCCGAAGCCGCCGGTGGAGCGCGCACCGGTCCAGCAGCTGCCGCTCGCACCTCCGCCCGGCGCGCTGGTCCTCTTCGACGGCCGCGACCTCGGCTGGTGGCGCAAGGCGGACGGTTCACCCGCGGGGTGGCGCGTGGCCGACGGCGCGATGGAGGTCACGCCCGGTGCCGGCGGGATCCGCACGCGCGTGGGCTTCGGCGACGTGCGGGTGCATGTGGAGTGGGCGTCGCCCGCGACGGTGCGCGGGAGCGGGCAGGACCGCGGCAACAGCGGCGTCTTCCTGATGGGCACCTACGAGGTGCAGGTGCTCGACTCGTGGGAGAACCCGACCTACGCCGATGGCCAGGCCGCAGCGATCTACGGCCAGTTCCCGCCGCGCGTGAACGTGAGCCGCGCGCCGGGCGAGTGGCAGAGCTTCGACATCGAGTTCCGGCGGCCGCGATTCGACTCGACCGGCGTGCTGGTGGCGCCGGCGCGGATGACGGTGCGGCACAACGGCGTGCTGGTGCACGACGACGTGGCGCTGCTCGGGCCCACGTCGCACCGCGTCCGGGCGCCGTATGCGGCGCACCCGGACGAGCTGCCGATCGCGCTCCAGGACCACGGCCATGCGGTGCGGTTCCGGAACATCTGGGTGATGCCGCTGGATCGTCCCTGAGTCGCACGGACAGTCGTTCGCCAAGGACGTCCTGTTGCGAGTGTTCGGCGCCGCGCCGCTCGGCCGCCACGAATCGCTGCAGCGACCGCTCGCACCCGCCGCTCAGGCCGTTCATCCCGATGGACGAGACCGAGAGGGGAGGCCGTTCAGCTCGCCGATCTCCCAGCGGGTGCCCGGCGGCGCCTTGCGCGAGAGACCCACGAGATAGCGGGCCACGCGATCGGCCCCGAGCACCGGCTCGCGTGCGACACCCGGCACGCCGCCGCCGTCGGCGACCGACACGCAGTCCTCCGCGAGGATCGCCACGAGCCCCTCCACGTCGCCCTCGCGCACCGCGCCGAGGAAGTGGTCGAGCAGTCGGCGACGCGCCTCCATCGGCACCGGGCGCGCGCGCTGCGGGTCGCCGAGGCGCTGGCGCGCCCGTCGCTCGATCTGGCGGCAGTGCTCCTCGCTCCGCTCGACGATCGTCGCGATCTCCGCATAGCTGAAGCCGAGGAATTCGCGCAGGACGAAGACCGCGCGCTCCACCGGGTTCAGGCGCTCCAACAGCCGGAGGAGGGCGAGCGAGACCGCCTCCGTCGCCTCGAGCCGAGTCTCGGCGTCGTCGACGTAGCGCTCGAAGCCGCTGCCGAGGATCGGCTCAGGAAGCCACTCCCCCACGTACTCCACGCGCCGCGCATGTGCCGAGCGCAGCGCGTCGAGGGAGGCGTGCGAGACCACCGTCGAGAGGAACGCCGCCGGTGCCTGCACCGCCGCCGGGTCCTGTGCGGCCCACCGGATCCAGGCGTCCTGCACGATATCCTCGGCGTCGCGCTGCGAGCCGAGCATCCGGTACGCGAGCCGCAGCAAGCGCGGGCGTTCGCGTTCGAAGACCGCCGCGTGGTCGAGTTCCACGGTCAGGGAATGAATCGGCGTTGCGCGCGGCCAGCAATCCCCGGCGTGGGGCGCCGCTCACGTCACCGGACCGGCCATCGGCGTCGTCGGGGCTGGCATCGCTGCCCTGTCCCTGCCACCCTCGTCCGCTCACCCGTCGCGTGCAGCGCGGCACGGGGCGCCGCCGTCGGACCGCGCCCACTTCACCGAGGAGTCCTCATGCACCGTTCGCGCTGGATCATCGCCGCCGTCGTCTCCCTCAGCGCCGTCGCCCTCCCCGCCCAGAGCGCCCGCGACAGCACCTCCCTGATGCTCCGGGGCAGCTTCGACGAAGTGAGCGGCTGGCTCCTCCGCACGGCCGAGATCGTCCCCGCCGAGCGCTACGATTACCGCCCGTCGGCGGGTGTGCGCACGGTCGGCGAGATGCTGGCGCACGTCGTCGACGCGTACGCATACTACTGCCCCAACGCCGCGGGGCGGGCGACGCCCTGGGCCGCCACCAACGAGACGCAGGGACCGCTCGACAAGGCGACCATCCAGCGCAAGCTGAAGGCGGCCACCGAGGCCTGCGTCAGTGCGCATGACCGCGGGGCCGCGCTGCCGCTCCTGAAGAACATCACGCACGCGCCGCTGCACTACGGGAACCTGATCACCTACCTCCGGATGATGGGGCTCACGCCGCCGTCGAGCTGAGCTGCTGGAGTCCAGCGAGCGGCGGGCCCCACCCCGCCGCTCACCGCAGCGCCCGCCGCGCCATCTCCTGCTCGAACGGCTGCGCCCAGATCCCATCCCCGCGCCCGGTCTCGACGCGCCAGACCCACCGCCCCTCTGCCTTGGGTGTGAATCGCATCCGGTTGAAGACCTTCGTGCCCGACGCGTCGAGATAGTGCGTCCCCGGCTCGACGTTCGACACCACGAGCGACCCGTCGGCCTCGCGCACGCCCTCGAAGACATCGATGAGCCCGGAGACCTGGTCGCGCGAGACCACGCGGTAGCGCTGCTGCACGTGGTCGTACGAGAACATCAGCTGGTAGCGATACCCCGACGACTCGACGGTCGCGTCGAGGTAGAGGCCGCCCAGGCCGACGGTGACCTCCCCCTTCTCGTACCGGCCGACCATGAAGAGGAGCGGACGCATGGCCTCGCGCACGGCGGCCGTCGGCGCGGGCACGCGCGACGCCGAGTCGGCGACGAAGGCGGCGATGGTCGCCGGCAACTCGTACCGCGCCATCCCGATCGCACCGATGCCGTAGTCGGCCCGCTCGGCGGTCTGCATGGCGGTGAGGAGCAGCAGCTGCCGCTTGGCCGGCAAGGTGAGGTCACCCGTCGGCGTCCGGTTCTTCGGGTCCGAACCGACGAGCGCGGTTACCGCGTGCAACCGGCGCACCTGGTCGAGGTCGTCGGCGACCGTGCGGTCGAGCGGTCGAGGGCCGTAGTGACCGGCGTACGCCGTCACCTCACCCGGATGGTCCGCGAGCAGCCGCGGCAGCGCGGTGAGGGCGTGCTTCGCGTCGATGGTGCCGACGTAGAACGAGGCCCCGTGCACCGTCGCGTCCCCGGTGAAGAGTGCCTTGAGCTCGGGCACCTGGATCACGCTGTTGTTGTGGGACTCCATGGGGCCGTAGTCGCGCACGATGAGCGTGAGGCCGGCGATGCGGAGCGTGTCACCCGACGGCACGACGCGGTCGGGCGCGACGAAGCTGCTGTCGTACTCCGCGCCGAACGCGCGCAGCCAGCCGTTCGGCACCATCCCCTCGTCGTGGACTGCGCGCATGCCGTCGGCCGTGGCGCGAGTGGCCACCACCGGCACACCGGGAAAGGCCGCGCGGACGGTGGAGAGGCCGCCGAAGTGGTCGGCGTGCGGGTGCGTGATGAAGACGGCTCGCAACGGCTTGCCGGTGGACTTGAGTGCCGCCGCGAGGGCGCGGGCGTCCGAACGCAGCATGAGGGCATCGATGAGCACCAGCCCGTCCGGCGTCTCGATCCACCAGGCGTTGGCGTCGAAGCCGCGTTCGGTCGCGACGGCGCGGTGGAGAATGATCGACGGGGCGGCCGGCGCCGGTGCGGCCGCTGCGGGGGCGGCCTGCGCAGGCGCCTCGCTCGGTGCGAGAGCGGCGAGCGCGAGCGCGAGCGCGAACAGCACCATCACGACGCGAGAGCGACCGGCGAACGACGGAAGGGACTGACGTGACATCCTATGCATCCTCTTGAGGTGAGTGGCGGTGGGCGAGTTCGTCGAAGACGTTCGTGCCCTGGCCGGCGCGGGTGCTCCACTGGAAGTGCTCGACGATCCGGATCCGGCCGTCCTCGAGTCGTTGGACGTCACAGCGCGATCGCCCGCCATGGACGGTCCCGTCCGCCTCCGCCTGCGCGTAGCGGAAGGTCAGCGCCTCTCCGTCGCGCCGACCGACGAGCCAGCCGCGCCTGACCTTCCCACCCGAGTAGGTCGCCCAGACGCGCATCCCGCGTTGGCGGAAGCGCAGCCGCGTGGAGCGGTCGACCACGCCGTTCGACGCCGTTGCCGAGACGTGCATCACGATCCCGTCGAGGTCGATCATCGCCCGGACCCTCCCATCCGATGGGATGGCACTCAGCGCTTCCGCAGACGCGCCATCGCCAAGTCGAGCGCTGCCGACGCGGGGACCGACAGGGTAGGCGTGACACCGACCCCCTCGATCCGCCCCATCCGCGCCGAGTGGTAGTCGGCGATGGGGACGTAGAGATGGGTGCCGGGAAAGAGGTCGAGCATCCGCTGCGAGAGCATCTGCCCGGCCGTGCGCTCGCCGATCACGGTGACGCGCCGGTCGGCGAGCATAGCGTCGGTGGCGAGTTCGGCGGCGCTCGCGGTGGTCCGGCTCGTGAGGACGATGACCGGCCCCGCGAAGCGCGGCGCCATCGGCGTGAAGCGGATGCGCAGGATCCCCTTCGACTCGACGTCGCTCCAGAAGCGCGTGAGCGACCACCCGGTCCAGGGCTCGAGCGCGGCGACCTCCGTCGCGTTCGGGGCGCGGTCGTGCGTCGCGTTCCAGCGACGGCCGACGAAAACACCCCCTTCCACCGGCCGGTCGATGAGATGCCCCACGAGCGGCACCACGGCGAAGGCGCCGCCCTCGTTGGCCCGCAGGTCGATCACGAGTCCCTCGGCCCCCTGCGCCACGATCGTCTCGAAGGCGCGACTGATCCCTTCGCGGGTGTCGACGCCGTTCATCGTTCGCACCTCGAGGATCGCGAGCTCCCCTTCCCAGCGGAGCGCGAGCCCGGATTCGCCCACGCGCATGGTGTCGACGAAGGCCATCATCGCGGCTGCGGGCATCTGGGCGCGCCCCACGCGGACGTGCGAGATGGGACCGGCCGCCCAGAGCGAGTTGAAGCCGGAGAAGAAGGCGCGTCGCGTGGTCACGTTGGCCGCGAGCGAGTCGATCGCGCGCATGATGGAGGTGCCGGCCGGCGTCTCGAGCACCAGTGCATCGAAGAGGTGGGTGCGGAGGAGCGACCGGATCACGGCGGGCGACGCGCGGATGTCGGCGAGCGAATCGGGCGCGGTCTGGGCGCGCACGGCCTGCGCGGAGGGCGCGAGCAGTGCAAGTGCCAGGACGAGCGGGCGGAGCAGCGGTGTGCGTGTGGGCATGGGGTGATGTACGTTCGGATCGGGCGCACGATGCAGCCGGATGTCCGGAGAGGGACGAAGGGCCGGACGCGCGGGATGACGCCCGGCACGGTCGATTCCACGCACCGTATGGTGATCGAGTCCCGGTCCACCCGGCGCGCGTCCCCCTCCTTCCGCCACGTCCCGTGTCCCTCCGCCTCGCCTGGCGCATCTTCATCAAGCAGCCGCTCTTCTCGGCGGTCGTCGTGCTCACCCTGGGCCTGGCGATCGGCCTCAACACCGCCGTCTTCTCGGCGATCGAAGCCGAGCTGCTGCGGCCCCCGCCGGGGGTGCAGGAAGCCGACAGACTGCTCCGCATCTATAGAACAGCGCCCGGGCAGCCCTGGGGCTCGACCTCGGTGCGCCACTTCCTCGACCTGCGCGCGCGCTCCGACGATGCCTTCTCCGGCGTCGCGGCGACGGCTTGGCGGAGCATGAACCTCACGGTGGGGGGCGCGCCCCGCACCGTCTTCGCGCAGGTCGCCTCGGCGAACTACTTCGCGGTGCTCGGCGTGGAAGCGGCACGCGGGCGGCTCTTCCTCCCGGAGGAGGATGCGGGATGGCGCGCCCATCCGGTGATCGTGCTCAGCGACGGCTTCTGGCGCGACGCCTTCGGCGCGGACCCCACGGTGATCGGACGCGTGGTGCCGGTGAACGGGCAGAACGTGACGATCGTCGGCATCGCGCCGCCGCGGTTCCGCGGGTTGGTGCCGATCATCGAGCCCGCGCTCTGGATCCCGCTCACCCAACTGCCCCAGGTCTGGCCCTCCCTCGCCGGCGAGCCGACGACGTGGGAGGTGAACTTCCTCGACGTGGTGGCGCGGCTGCGCGAGGGCGTGAGCCCGGCACAGGCGACGGCCAGGCTCGACGCGATCACCACCGCGCAGCGCGCCGAGTGGCCGGAGGAGTACCGGGATCGCGGGATGGCGGCGATCGCGGCGATGGAGGCCGGCATCACGCCGGGGATGCGTTCGGCCGAGGTCGGACTCCTTGGGGTGGTGCTCGTCGTGGTGGGGCTGCTCCTCCTGCTGGCCTGCGTGAACGTGGCGAACCTCTTCCTTGCCCGGGCGACCGACCGGTCGCGCGAGATGGCGACGCGGATCGCACTCGGCGCCGGACGTGGCGCGCTGGTGCGTCAGCTGCTGGTGGAGAGCCTGCTCTATGCGGTGATCGCCGCCGTGGTCGGCCTGCTGCTGGCAGGGTTCGCGATCGGGCTGGTGAATCGCCTCGCGCTGCCGATGAACCTGACCGTGCGGCCCGAGCTGGGATTGCCGCCGTCGGTGCTCGCCGCGACGTCGCTGGTGACGCTGCTGACCACGCTGGTGTTCGGGCTCTGGCCGGCACTGCAGGCGACGCGACCGTCGCTGGTGCCGGCGCTGAAGGGCGAGCCCGCCGCCGGCGGCACGCGCTCGCGCGCCCGACGGCTGATGGTGGTGGCGCAGGCCGCGCTCTCCATGCTGCTGCTCACCGGCGCCGGCTTCTTCCTCGCGAACCTCCAGCGCGCCACCACGCTCGACAAGGGCTTCACCGCCGAGGGGCTCGTGCTCGCCGGCATCGATCCCTCGCTGCAGAGGCACTCGCGGGCGGCGAGCGCGGAGCTGCAGGAGCGACTCCTCGAGCGGGTGCGCCGCTCACCGTTCGTGACGTCGGCCGCCTTCGTGGCCGACGTGCCCCTCGGCGTGGGGAGCAGCGAGGACGACGTGGAGGTGCCGGGATACGTGCCACGACCGCAGGAGTCGATGGCGACCTACTTCGCGGCCGCCACGCCCGGCTACTTCGCGACGATGGGGATCCCCGTGCGTGGGCGCGACTTCACCGCGCAGGACGACTCGGCCTCGGCGCCGGTGGTCGTGGTCAACCAGCGCTTCGTCGATCGCTTCTGGCCGGGCGAGGAGGGTGTGGGCCGCACCATCCGCTTCGACGACCGTGAGCGGACCATCATCGGCGTGGTGCCCACGGGGAAGTACCGCTCGCTGGGGGAGGAGGCCACGGCCTACCTCTGGTTGCCGCAGGCGCAGCAGTGGCGCTCGGCGATGAGCCTCGTCGTCCGCACCACCGGACGGACCGACGAGGTGATCGGCCTGGTGCGTCGCGAAGTGGCGGCGCTCGACCCCAACCTCCCCATCAGCGCGCCGCGCACCATGGATGCGCACCTCACCTTCGCACTGCTGCCGGCGCGCATCACCGCCGGTGCGCTCGGCGCCTTCGGCCTCATCGGGCTGCTGCTCGCCGCGCTCGGCATCCACGGGGTCGCGGCACACACGGTCGCACAGCGGACGCGTGAGATCGGCATCCGGATGGCGATCGGGGCGTCGACGGGCCAGGTCGTGCGCGCGCTGCTGTGGGAGGCGATGCTCCTCGTGGCGGCGGGGATCGCGGTCGGGCTCGCGGCGGCGGCGTTCGGTGCGCGCGCGCTCCGGCACCTCTGGTACGGGAGCGGCTCCGAAGGAGTGCTCACGTATGCGGCCGTCTCGCTCCTCATCCTCGTCGTGGCGCTGGTGGCGACGGCGGTGCCGGCCCGTCGCGCGGCGCGGGTGGACCCGGCGGTGGCGCTGCGCGGCGACTGAGGGGAGGCGCCTGCTGGTGCGGTGGTGCGGGCGCGGGGTGCGCCCTCAGCGATCGGCGAGCCAGGTCCGCAACTGCGCCACGTAGCGCTCGCTCACCGGGACGCGTGCGCCGCCGTGCAGTTTGAGCGAGTAGGTGCCGTCGCCCGTGACCGCGAGCGAGCGGCACTCGCGTCGCCGCACGATCGCGCGCCGATGCACGCGCATGAACTCCGCCGGATCGAGCCGGCGCTCGAGTGCGGTGAGCGTCACGCGATGCAGGAGGGTGCGCTTCTCGAGGTGCAGCTCGACATAGTTGCCGGCGGCCACGATCCAGCGCACCTCGGCGACGCGGACGAGGTCGAGCCGACCGACGGACTTGACGCTGAACTGCTGCAGGTAGCGCGTCGGCGTCGGCACCCCCTCCGGTGGCAGTGGAGACTCCGGTCGGGCGTCGGCTCCGGCGTCGGCGAGGAAGCCGCGGAGCGCGTCGCCATAGGCGGCCTGCGCGCGCAGCTGGAGCAGCGCCTCGATCCGATGCAGTCCGACCGCCAGCCGGGCATCGTCGAACGGTTTGATGAGGTAGTCGAGTGCGTGCAGCTCGAACGCCTCCACCGCATGCTCCTCGTAGGCGGTGACGAAGACCACGAGGGGCGGCGCGGCGAACTCGGCGAGCCGTCGCGCGAGCACGAGCCCCGAGGTGCGGGGCATCCGGATGTCGAGGAAGACGACGTGCGGCATCTCGCGCGCGACCTCGGCGAGCGCACTCGCGGCATCGGCGCAGGCGGCCTCCACGTGCCAGTGCGGGTAGGCGTCGAGGGCGCGCTGGAGGTTCAGCCGCGCCAGCGGCTCGTCGTCCACCACGAGGGCGCGCACGGGGAGGTGCGACGGCGGATCGTCGGGCGTGGGCAGGTGCGCGGGGTCAGTCATCGGGAGTGAGTGGCAGGATCAACCGCACGTCGAAGCGACCCGCTTCGACAACGGTCGTCAGCGTCGCGCGTCCTCGGTACGCCACGTCGAGCCGGTCGTGGAGCATGCCCAGTCCGACGCCGAGCCCGGGATTGGGCGGGGCATCGTCGGGAATGGTGTTGGAGACGAGGATGGTCGTGGAGTCTTCGCCCGCGGCGAAGGTGATGCGCAGCGTGGTCGCAGCCTCGCTGCGTTCGAGGCCGTGCCGGACCGCGTTCTCCGCCAGCGGCTGCAGGAGCAGCGGCGGGCTCTCCTGCTCCGCGGCGATGCGGTCGAGGCCTTCGTAGGCGACCCGGAGCCGGCTGCCGAAGCGGAGCTGCTGCAACGCGAGGTACTCCTGGACGAAGGTGACCTCTTCGGAGAGCGGCACCCAGTCCCGCGAGACGGCGGTGGTCGCATAGCGCAGGAGGCGACTCAGCTGCTGGATCGCCGTGAGGGCGAGCCCGCGGTCCTCGCTGCGCACCAACCCGCTGATGGCGTTGAGCGCGTTGTAGAGGAAGTGCGGTTCGAGCTGGGCGCGGAGTCCCGAGAGGCGCTGCTGCTCGAGTGCCAGCCGCAGGCGCAGGTTGTCCTGCTGCAGCTGCCGCTCGAGCTCGGCCGCCTCGCGCTGGGCCTGCACCGCCACCACCGCATAGACGACCGCGTTGGTGGCGAGGAGGAGCGCAAGGTCGATGAGCCGGAAGATCATCGGCATCTCGCGCGCCGCGGTGAGGACGCTGCCGACGGTGACGCCGCCCTCGCGCACGATGAGCACGGCCTGGTAGAGGAGCTCCAGGACGATGAAGGCGAGCGAGCCGAGGAAGACGCGGCGCCAGGTTCCGGGGGTGCGAGGGGTGCGGCGGTGCAACAGGTAGAGCGCCGCGCCGAAGGGGACCCAGGGGGCGTAGGCGATGGCGTAGTCGCCGAGCATCGCGGCGAGGTCGGGCGCGCGTCCCCGGCGGATGGCGTCGCTCCACACCGAGGCCGCGTGGACCGCGGCGACGGCGGCCCAGGCGGCGAGGTTCACGAGCAGGGCTCGCAGCGTGCGGGCAGGGACTGAGGGCATCCGAGGTGTCTACGACGGGGACGCGACACAGGTGTCGCAATGGTCGGCCGGGGAGCGAGCGCTCGGGGAAGGATCGGTCCTTCGGTCACCTGGCGCCGGAAGGTCGTCCCGCGGGGGCGGGGGTTGGTCCCACGACGGGGAGCGTGGTAGACTCGAAGGCCTCGAGTTCGACCGCGCCGGGCCCGCACCGCCGACGAATTGGTGGGTCGACATCGGCAGCGGACGTCTTGCCCTCAGCGCGTTCAGGCCCAAGGAGGGAACACCGAATGCCCCGCGCGAGGTCGCTGCTCTGGATCGACGGCTCGGGCGGACTGCTGGTCGGCACGATCGTCCTCGCGTCGTCCGAGTGGCTGAGTACGCTCTTCGCGATGCCGGCGGGCTTCCTGATCCTGATGGGCGCGGCGAATCTCGCGTATGGCGCGTTCTCGTTCTCCCTGGCTCGGCGCGCGACGCGCCCACGCGCGCTCCTGCAACTCCTTGCGGCGGCGAACATCGCGTGGGCCGTCCTCTGCGGCGCCGCGACGGTCGTGTTCGCGTCGGAGGCATCGCCGTTCGGCCTCGCGCATCTGGTCGTCGAGGGCGCCTACGTCGGGTGCCTTGGGCTGCTGGAGTGGAGGTATCTCGACCTCCTCCATTCTTCGTCCCGCGACTGATGATCCACGCGAGCTCGCACCTCTCCGTCAGCGCCGCGCAGGAGCGCGCCGGACCGTCGTCGGGTGCCGACCGACGCGACCTGCCGGGAAACTCCGGCATGAGCCCACGACTTCGCAGAGCCGCCGCGCGCGTGACCGTCCAGTTGCTCACTGCCGGCACATTGATGCTCGGAGGGTGCAGCGATCTGCTGTCCCCCGAGGAGGAGCTCTCCGCGGCGACGGACGCCGTCGAGCGCTGGACCTCCACGCGGGCGGGTGCGTGGAGCGTATCGGCGAACGCCGCGCGCGCGCCGCAACGCGCCGAGTGGTCGCCTGCGTGCAGTGCATCGGCCGCGTCGGGGCTCGTCGCGCTCGAGGCCAGTGCGGGAGCGACGCGCCTGCAGCTGTTCTTTCGCTGCCCCGCCGCCGCGCCCGCGACCGCGGCGGCACTGCAGGCCGCGTTCAGTCATGTCGCGATCGAGGGACTCCCGCACGGACTCGAGGTGCCGAACTGGTCCTTCGTTGCGCGGACGCCACTGAGTTCCTTCTCGGACGGCGTGGTCTTCAGTTCGCCATCACCGGGGCGACTGCGCTTCGCGATCACGAACGAGGTCCACGGTATCTACGGGCGCAGCACTCGTCCCTCGTGCGAGCCGCCTGCGACGGGCCCGCGCTCGAGGGCTGCGTGCTCTTCCGCCAGCACCGTATTCCGCTCACGGTCTCGCTCACGGTGCCCAGGACGGGTGCGGAGCGGCCGTAGCGTCCGGTGTGCGGTCACGCATCGCGTCCGGGCTCGCGCCCGACGGCGTGCGGGCCCTGTCGGCGAGCTGCGCTGCCTGTCGAAGCCTCGACGACCCCGCCCCCACTGCCTTGCGTCGCCGTGTACCTGCTGAAGTACTGCAGGCAGCGATCCAGACCACGGGCGCTCCGCCCGTCAAACCACGCGAGGCGTCGATGCGGGCTTGGCATGCGATCATCGCAACGGTACTCATCGTCTCGGTCCTCCCCTCGACGGCCGCGAACGCCCAGGCGATCGAGCCGCCGCGCTTCGCGCGCTACGCGCCGCAGCCGGTTCCCGAGGAGTACATCGCCCCCGGCCCGTTCGATGCGCGCTGCGACCGTTCGCTCGCGGGTCAACTGGCGATCGGTGCCGCCGTCGGTGCCGGCGGCGGCCTGCTTCTGCTCTACTTCATCGGCAGACTTGGATCGAAGGACCCGCACATCCCCGCCGACCTGCGCAATCGCGTGCTGATCGCCGGCGCCGGCACCGGTTTGGTGCGCACCGGCTGGAACTACGCTCGGGTCTGCGGCACTCCCGTGATCCAGTCGCATGCTCGCAGGACCGGCCGCCACGAGAAGGACGACGCGCCCATGCGCCCCCTCCGATACTCGATCAACGTCACGCTCGACGGCTGCTGCGATCACCGCGCGATCACGCCCGACCCGGAGATGCACCAGTACCCCGCCGACGATCTCACCAACGTGGACGATCGGACAGGCGCGACCTGGACAGGTGGTGTGGGCGACCAGCCGCCGGGTTGGCGAGAGGTGGAGCCGACTTGCCGCTGAGGTACTCCACGGCGGGGTGACCTACTCGCGCGCCGCCATCCAACGGAGGTTGGTGCAGACGGCCGCGTTGGGGAGGCAGGTGGGCGGCCGCGCGTTGTCGTATCCTTCGGTACGGCGCGGCCGCCCACTTGCATTTGATGAAGGCGGCCGCAGCACAACGAAACGTTATCTGGACCATCCATGACTTCCTCGAGATCGAAGTGATCGAACCCGCGTGTTGATAGCCGCGGCCACGCCTTCGCTGGAAGTCAGCTTCAGGGGCAGTCGTACTCAGCTCGCTTGCTTCCAACGCTTGAGGCCGCACTCGCTGGTGCGCTCCATCGCCCCCGCGAGCACCTCGACTGGATCGCCCCGGCTGAGGACAAGAAGTTCGAGGAGCTGCTCGACGAGGCGTTCCTCCAGGCACCTGGACTCAGCGCCCATGCAACTGCCCTCCAAGGCTTCTGGCCGGGCAGCGGCCCGCGCTGGGACGGTCTCGCGCTGCTGCGCCCGAGCGACGCCGTCCTTCTCATCGAGGGAAAGAGCTACCCTGCAGAGATGCGCGGAGGTGGAAGCCAGGCGAAGGATCCGCGATCCATTGCGCTCATCGACGTGCCCGCTGCGCGGTCGCGCTTCATGGAGTCTCTGCAGCAGAAGCAATCGTCATCGAGTCCGGACTGACCTCGATGCGTGAGCAGGAGCCACCACTTTCGGGTGATCGTCGATGAGTGCGCGACCATCTGGCAGCGAGATGCCCCGCCCCTTCCTGCCCACCAGGGACCTGTCGCTCTCGAAGCGCCTCTACCTCGCGCTCGGCGGCGCGCTGTTGCTCGACTCCGACGTGGCCATCTTCCGCCTCGGGCGTGGCGAGTTCCTGCTCCAGGCCCGCTACGTCAAGGAGTGGGCGGAGAACGCCATGATGCAACTCATGGTGGATGACCTCGACCAGTGGGGGGCAGCCATCGAGGCGCTAGATCTCCCTGGCCGCCTCGGCGTCGCGCCCCCCAAGGCGCCCGCCATGCAGCCGCGGGGACTCCGGGTCGCCCACGTGATCGATCCCGCGGAGTCCTCTGGCACGTCGCGAAACGGCGGCCGAACGCGCGTCATGACTGAGCATCGGTGCCGGGACGCGTGGCGGGACCGACAGCGCCGCGCCGGCTGCTGCCCAAGGCCGCGCCCCCCGGCCCTGCTCGCGAGATCGCGCGCCTGCAGCAGCTCGAGCGCTGCCCACCGGGCCGACCTCACCGCACGATGCGCGCCGCCCCCTCCACCAGCAGGATCACCGTCAGCAGCACCGTCATCACCCCCACGCCGCGATAGAGCCGCCCCAACGCGCTGAACTTCGCCACGTTGATCCCCGACACCAGGTGCACCTGGTCGGCCAGCTCCGCATTCACGTTCTCGAGGCGCATCTCGGACCAGAGCGCCCGGTACGCCGCGCGGTCGCGGCCCGCGATGTCCGCATGGAAGAGCATCCGCATCGACTGGTCGGGGACGATCGCGAGCGGCAGCTCGGAGGCGCAGCGCTGCTGCGAGCCTCGCGGCCGAAGCGCCTCGATCGCCTGCCAGATGTAGTGGATGGTCGCGCCGCCGTAGGCGACCAGCAGGACCTTCATGGCGAGGCCGGCGGGGCCGGGCGTGCCGAGCGCCTCGCTCCGCATGACCGCGACCAGCGCGACCGCGTTGAGCACGCTCATGATCACCAGCGCGAAGCGCGCCTTGCGGTCGGCGAGGTCCAGGAAGTCGGTCTCGAGCTTGAGCGTGTTGCTCAACACCTTGTAGCGCAGCTCCGGCTCCATCGGCGACGCGCGCCGCGCAGCCTTCCGCGCCGCCCGGTCGTCGGGCGACGGGGCGCTGGTGGGCTCGAGGGCGGGGGCGGGGAGGGTGGTCATCGGACGCGCGACTGGTGCTTGGAGTCTCGGTCGCCGGGCGCGCGCGCTTGAGTCGCGTTCAGCGGCCGGCGCCTGCCGCGCCTGTCGCGCCAGCCACGCCTCCCGCGCCCGCCACGCCCGCAGGCCACGCCCGCAGGCCACGCCCGCAGCCCACGCCCGCAGCCCACGCCCGGCGCGGCCCAGCGCGTCAGCGATAGCCCGCCGCCTGCAACTCGAACAGCCGCGCGTACCGCGCCCGCGCCCGCAGGAGCTCCTCGTGCGTCCCCAACTCCTGCACCCGCCCGTCGTCGATCACGGCGATCCGGTCGGCGATGCGCACCGTCGAGAAGCGGTGCGAGATCACGATCCCGATCCGTCCCTTCAGGTTCGCCTTGAGCTCCGCGAACACCGCGGCCTCCGCCTCGGGATCGAGCGAGCTCGTCGGCTCGTCGAGGATCCACACGTCGGCGTCGCGGTACATGATCCGCGCGAGCGCCAGCCGCTGCCACTCGCCGCCCGAGAGGTCGTGCCCGCCCTCGAACAGCCGCCCGGTGCGCGAGTCGAGTCCCGCGGGGAGCTTCCGCACCACCGACTCGGCGCGCGCGTCGCGCAGCGCCTTCTCGATGCGGGCGTCGTCCGTGGGGAGCGTCGGCCGCCCGAGCGCGACGTTCTCGCGCACCGTGAGCTCGTACGTCGCGAAGTCCTGGAAGAGGACGCCGATCCGCTCGCGCAGCACCTCGGGCGGGATGTCGCGCAGGTCCACGCCCCCGATGTGGACGCTCCCGCGCGTCGGGTCGTAGAGGCGGAGGAGGAGCTTCACGAACGTGCTCTTGCCGGCCCCGTTCTCCCCCACCAGCGCGAGGAGCTCGCCGTCGCGGATGTGGAGGGAGAAGCCGTCGACCGCGGGCGCCGAGCCTCCGGGGTACTGGAAGGTGACGTCGCGGAACTCGATCCCCTGCTCGAGCCGGTGCGGCGGCTGCCTGGGGTCGGCGGGGGCCGCGACCAGCGGCTCGATCGCGAGGAACGAGAAGTAGTCGTCGAGGAAGGTCGTGTGCTGGTCGACCGCGACGAAGGTCGACGAGATGTTGCCGAGCGTCCCCGCGACCGAGGCGAAGGCGCCGATGACGAGCACGATGCCGCCGGCGTCGATCAGCCCCTCCACGCCGCGCCAGGCGACGAACGCGTACGCGAGCGCGAGGCTCGTGCCGCTCACCAGGCCGGTCAGCATCGACGTGTGCGCCCCCGCGCGGTACATCGCCGTGCGCTTCTCCAGCAGCGCCTCGGAGATCCGCCGGTGCCGGTCGAGGAGGTAGTCGCGCAGCACGTACGCGCGGATCTCCTTGGTGCTCTTGGGCTCCACGAGGAGGTTGCCGACGTACTCCCGTTCGCGCTCCTCCGGCGTCTCGTGGTAGAAGTACTCGTACATCCGCGCCGTGTTGCGCCGCTCGAGCAGGAGCGCGAGCAGCGCCGCGCCCAGCGCGAGCACCACCAGCACCCAGTGCAGGCTCGCGAGGATTCCGGCCATGAGCAGGATGGTGACGATGTTCCCCGAGAGGCCGAGCACCGACCAGGTGAGGTCGCCGGGGCGCCACGAGACGTCCCGCTTGGCACGCGCGAGGCGGTCGTGCCAGTCGGAGTTGTCGAAGTGCCCGAGGTCGATCGCCGAGGCCTTGGCGAGGAGCCGCCGCTCGGCCTCGAGCTGCACGCGCCGCACGAAGAGGTCGCGCCCGTAGCCCTGGTACGCGTTGATCGCGCGCTGGACGGCCGAGACGGCCCAGAGCCCGAGGATGATCGGGAGCACATCGCCGAAGCGCAGCGTGCCCGGCCCGCCGGTCGCGATGCGGCTCACGAGGAGGCTGCCGAGGACCACGGTCGCCGGCTGGACCGCCGCGTTCACCATGCCGAGGATGGTGAACTTCACGAGTTCGCGCGGGCCGGCGCCCCACGCGAGGTCGAGTCCCTTGCGGAGGTTGCGCCAGACGCGCCGCACGCGGCTGCGGGCCCCTGCGGTCTCCCCGCGCTCAGCCGCCTCTCGTTCGCTCACGCGGAGAATCTACCCGTGGCCCCGGCCGCCCGCCCGGCGCATCTTCCCCCGGTCCCCCGCTCCCCTCGATGCCCCCCACGCCCCCGAACGCGCCGCGCTGGGCCGCGGCGATGCAGCGCCTCTCCGCGCACCTCTCCGAGGACTTCCTCGGCGGGCCGCGTCCGTGGCGGCTCGCGTGGGTCATCAACGCGCAGAAGGCGGGGACCTTCGCCTTCGTCGGCGCGCTCATGTGGTGGTACGGCAACTCCGCTGCGGCCGCGTGGACGTACCTGGCGATGCACGGGAGCTACGGGCTCGTCTGGCTCCTCAAGGACCTCGCGTTCCCCGACCCGCGCTGGCGCACGCGCGTGACGATCGGCGGCGGCCTCATGGCGTTCCTGCTCGTGCTGGGGCCGTACTGGCTCTTCGGATGGCTGCTCGTCTCCGGCGCCGCGCGCCCGCGCTACCCGCTCCCCGAGCCGGCCTGGCTCGCGGTCTGCGTGTCGTGCTGCATCCTGGGCTGCGTGGTGATGATCGCCGCCGACGCGCAGAAGTACTTCACGCTCCGGGTGCGGCGCGGCCTCATCACCGACGGCATGCACCGGTGGGTGCGGCACCCCAACTATCTTGGGGAGATGCTGGTCTACGGGAGCTTCGCGATGGTCGTCTGGCACTGGCTGCCCGTGCTCGTGCTCGCGTGGGTGTGGGTCGGGGTGTTCGCGGTGAACATGGTGATGAAGGAGGCGAGCCTCGCGCGCTACCCCGAGTGGGCGGCGTACCGGGCGCGCACCTGGTGGCTGGTCCCCTGGATCCTCTGATGCGTCCTTCGATCGGTCGCGCGCAAGCCGCGCGGTTCCCGCGCGCGCGACTGCTCCGGCGCGCCACGTCGCTCCTCCTCGCCGCGTTCGGCGCCTGCGACGACTCCACCGGTCCGTCGGCACCGAGCGCGGTGCTGGCCGTGGCGGTCGACACCACCGCGATGCCGCTGGTGCGGCGGGTGACGGTGGTCCTGCGCGAGCCGGGGCCCGCGTGGGTCACGTGGCGCGCACCCGGCGCGCCCACGCTGCGGCTTGCCGCCGACTCGAACGCGTACGTGCACCAGTTCCTCGTGACGCGGCTGCGGCAGGGACGCGAGTACACGGTCGAGGCGGCCGCGCCCGGCGGCGCGGGCGCGCCGGTGCGCCGCACCTTCACGACCGACTCGCTGCCGCCGGCGCTGCGCGCGCTCCGCATCAACCGCACCGGCACGCCGTCGCTGCCGGTGGCGCTCATCGAGATCGCCGGCGCGGCACAGGTCGGCGGCCTGCTCATGGTCGAGGGCGGCGAGGTCGTCGGGTGGCTGCCGCTCGTCGGCTCGCTCTTCGGGAGCACGCGGCGCGCCAACGGCGACATCGTCCTGATGGACGGCGCGCTCGGCCTCACCGTGCACCGGCTCGACGGCACGCTCGTGCATCGCCTGCCGCACCCGGGGCCAGGCGTCGCGGCGCCGTACGGCCGGATGCACCATGAGGTGATCGCGACGCCGCAGCACACGCTGCTCTTCATCGCCAACGAGACGCAGGTGGTCGGCGCCGACACGGTGACCGGCGAGGCGATCTGGGAATGGGCGCCGGAGAGCGGCATCGTCGTGCAGCGCTGGAGCGCGTTCGACCACCTCGACTGGACGCAGCTCCGCGGCAGCCGGTCGAGCACCGGGAACTGGCTGCACGGCAACGGGCTCAGCCTCGGACCGCGCGGCAACATCCTCATGTCGCTGCGCAACGCCGACCAGGTGATCTCGATCGCCCCCGACTGGCAGTCGGTGGAGTGGTCGCTCGGCGGCACGACGGGCACGCTCGCGGTCGCCGCGGCGGACCGGCCGCTCGGGCAGCACTACGTGTCGGAACCCGCCCCGGGGCGCGTGCTGGTCTTCGACAACGGCTACGAACGGCCGGGCGGTGCGTACTCGCGCGCGATCGAGTACCAGGTCGATCCGGTCGCCGGGACGGCCACCAAGGTGTGGGAGTACCGCGAGTCGCCGGACAACTACGCGGCGCTCGTCGGCTCCGCGCGCCGGCTGCCCAACGGGAACACCACCATCCTCTTCGGGATGCTCCAGGGGCACAACGGCTCGTCCGGGCCCATCACCGCGGTCGAGGTGACGCCGGCGGGCACGCCGGTCTGGCGGCTCACCTTCGGGCCGCAGCTCACGCGGTTGTACCGGCTCACGCCGGTGGCGTCGCTCGCGGGCGAGATCGAGCTCCTCCCGCTCGACTGACGCGACGCGGCCGCGGCCGACCGGCGTCGCGCCGTGCCGGGTCGACGGCGATCGGACCGCGCACGCCGGAACTTCCGCGCGCGCCGTCCGATTGGCTGCGGCATGGCGAACCGAATCCTGCAGCACGTGCGTGACGCGCCGCACGCCCGGCTCGACGCGCGACTCGCCTCGCGCGAGATCCACGAGGCGCTCGGGGACGCCGAACTCGACCCGTTCCTCGTCGTGTCGCTGTTCGACATGAGCGGCCCGGTGTTCCCGCCGCATCCGCACGCGGGCTTCTCGGTCGCGACCTACCTCCTGCCCGAGAGTCCGGTGGGCTTCATCAACCAGGACTCGCTCGGCACGCGCAACGAGATCGCGCCGGGCGGGCTGCACGCGACGGTCGCGGGATCCGGCGTGCTGCACGAGGAGCAGCCGGTGCGGACGGGCGGGCTCGCCCGCGGCTACCAGATCTGGATCGACCATCGCAACGGGGCGCGCGCGGTCGCGCCGCGGCCCGAGACGCTCGAGGCGGCGGACGTGCCGGTGCGCTCCGCCGACGGCGCGACCGTGCGCGTCCTGATCGGCGCGTCCAATGGCCTGCGCTCGCCGGTCACCCTGCCGACGCCGGTGCGCCTCGTCGACGTGGCGCTCGAGGCCGGCGCCACGTTCGCCGATGCCGGCACGGCCGACGAGCAGGGATTCATCGTGCTGGTCGCCGGCGGCGTCACGGCCGGCGCGACGACCGTGCGAGCCGGAGAGGTCGCCGTGTTCCCCACCGGCGGCGAGCGCCTCGAGCTCGTGGCCACCGCGCCCGGGACGCGGCTCACGCTGTTCGCCGGCGTCCCGCTGCGGCAGCCGCGGGTGCTCGGCGGGCCGGTGGTGGGCGGCAGCCGCGCGGAGGTCGAGGGGTTCCGGCGCGCGGCCGCCCGCGGCGACTTCGGGACGCTGCGGCCCTTCGCCGCCGGCTAGGCGCGCCTCACGCGACCGGCTTCCGCGCCGGCACGTGCACGCGCGGCAGCCCCAGCCGATCGAGCAGCGCGTTGAACCGCGCGAGCTCCTCCGCCTCGACGCGCTCCAGCTCCCGCACCTGCGCGTCGAGCTTCGTGCGCAGCGTCTCGTACACCTCGCCATGCTGCCGCGTGGGCGCGTAGGCGCCCGTCTGCAGCTGCATGTTCAGCGTGATGAACTTGTTGTAGAGCTTGGTCGGCATGTCGAGCGTGCACTGGTCCACGTGGCAGCCCACCTCGTAGAGCTCGGCGCGCACCCGCTCCACCGCCGCGTGCACCACCTTGGCGGAGTCGGCGAGCATCCGCGCGGTCGTCGTGTCGGCCGAGCGCTTCGCGCGGTCCGCGAGCTGCGCCTGGATGTCCTCGGCGCGCTTCACCTCGGCCACCACCTGGGCGATGCGGTCGACGGTGCGCCGCGTGGCGGCGTACTGCGCCACGAGGTCCGCCTGCGTGGTGGGGATCCGCGGGTCGGCCACCACCGGGAAGCGCCGCGCGAGCGTGTCGTTCCCCACGATCAGCCGCACCCCGTACTCGCCGGGCGGCACCCAGGCGCCCCGGAGCGTGCCGAAGTCGATCACCGTGTTGGGGAGCTTCGGCGCGGACGCGGTCCGGAGGTTCCAGATGAACCGGTTCGTGCCGCGCCGCACCGGCACGAGCGAGTCCGCGGGCAGGAACGCGAGCGAGTCCGCCGTCGTGGCGGAGTCCGCGCTCGCGAAGCGCCGCAGCACGGTCCCTGCCGCATCGGTGAACTCGAGCCGCACCCTGGCGGTGGGTGCATCGGCGAACCACCAGTCCACCAGCACGCCGGACGGCGGGTTCTCGCCGCTCCCGTTCCCGCCGCGGCCGCCGGCCCAGAGCACCGCCGCGGCCGGCTGGAACAGGTGCGCGGGCTTGCGCGTGACGCTGTCCGCGAGCTGCCGCACCGGCGAGAGGTCGTCGATCACCCAGAACGAGCGCCCGTGCGTGGCCGCGACGAGGTCGTTGCCCGCGACCTTGAGGTCGCGCACGCTCACGCGCGGGAGGTTGAGCTGGAGCGGCTGCCAGCGCGCGCCGTCGTCGAGCGAGACCCAGACGCCGTACTCGGTCCCGGCGTACAGCAGGCCGCGCCGCGCCGGGTCCTCGCGCACGACGCGCGTGTAGGCGGTGCGGGGGATCCCGTTGACGATGCGGGTCCAGGTGCGGCCGTAGTCACCGCTCTTCCAGAGGTAGGGCGCGAAGTCGTCCTGCTGGTAGCGGTTCGCCGCGACGTACACGGTGCCCGCGTCGTGGGGCGAGGCATCGATGTGCGCGGTGCGCGTGAAGCGCCCGTACCCCGGCGGGGTCACCTCCTGCCAGCTCCCCCCGGCGTCGCGCGACACATGGAGGCGACCGTCGTCCGAGCCGGCCCAGAGCACGCCGGGCTGCACCGGCGACTCGGCGAAGGCGTAGATGGTCGCGTACCACTCCGCGCCCGTCATCTCCCCATGGATCGGCCCGCCGGTGTGCCCGAGCGTCGCCGGGTCGGCGTGCGTGAGGTCGGGGGAGATCCGCTCCCAGCTCGCCCCCTCGGTCCGCGAGCGCCACACGTGCTGCGACGTCACGTAGAGCGTGCGCGGGTCGTGCGTCGACACGAGCACGGGAAAGGTCCACTGGAAGCGCTCCGGCGCGTCCTTGGCGGCGTAGCCGTCCCAGTTGATCTCGGTCACCGAGATGTCGCGCTCCTGCCGCGTGCGGCGGTCGTAGCGCGAGAGCATCCCCAGGTAGCAGCCGCCGTAGGTGATGTTCGGGTCGCGCGGGTCGAACGCGATGGTGGCGTTCTCGCAGCCGGCCACCGAGAAGTAGCTCCGCGGCCCGATGCCGCCGCCGTCGTCCGGCTCCTCGCCGCGCGAGCTCATCGAGATCGCCGAGTTGTCCTGCTGCGCGCCGTAGATGCGATACGGGAACTGCGTGTCGGCGTTCACGTGGTAGAACTGCGCCGTCGGCTGGTTGTGCTGCGGGCTCCACGTCCGGCCGCCATCGAAGCTCACCGTCGCGCCACCGTCGTCGCCGAGGATCATCCGCCGCGGGTCCGCGGGGTCGATCCACAGGATGTGCGTGTCGCCGTGCCGGACGTCCATCTCGGTGAAGGTCCTCCCGCCATCGATCGACTTGAGGATGGTGAGGTTCATCACGTAGACGGTGTTCTCGTCCTTCGGGTCGGCGGTGACGGCCGAGTAGTACCAGTTGCGGACCCACATCCGCGGGTCGTCGTTCATCCGCTGCCACGTGGCGCCGGCGTCGTCGGAGCGGAAGAAGCCGCCGGTCGAGTCGGGCGCCTCGATGCTCGCATACACGCGGTTGGGGTTCGCGCGCGAGACGTCGATGCCGATCTTGCCGAGCGGCGTGCGCGGGATCCCCGGTGCGCGGGAGAGCTCGGTCCAGGTGTCGCCGCCGTCGACCGACTTCCAGAGCCCGCTGCGCCCGCCGCCGGCGAGCATCGACCAGGGCGTGCGCTGGAACTTGTACATCGACGCATAGAGCACCCGCGGGTTCGACGGGTCGATCGCGAGGTCGTTGGCGCCGGTGGAGTCGTCGAGGAAGAGGACCTTCCTCCAGCTCCGCCCGCCGTCGGTGGTGCGGAAGACCCCGCGCTCCGGGTTCGGCCCGAAGGCGTGGCCGATGGCCGCGACGTACACGCGGTCGGCGTCGCGCGGGTCGACGACGATGTCCGTCACCTGCTGCGCGTCGGCGAGGCCGAGGTGCTGCCAGCTCTGGCCCGCGTCGGTCGAGCGGTACACGCCGGTGCCGAAGGTGAGGTCCTCGCGCAGCTGCGACTCGCCCGTGCCCACGTAGATGACGTTCGGGTCGCTCGGCGCCACCGTGATGGCGCCCACCGACGAGATGTCGCTCTTGCCGTCGGTCAGGTTCTCCCAGGTCTGGCCGCCGTTCGCGGTGCGCCAGACGCCGCCGTTCACGGAGCCCATGTAGAAGAGGAAGGGCTTGTGCAGGTCGCCGACCACCGCGTCGACGCGGCCGCCGCGGTAGGGGCCCAGCGCGCGCCAGCGCAGCGCCTTGAGCGCGCGGTCGGTGGCGGACGGGGCCGTGTAGAGCGTGGGGTCGTACGGCGGGTTGGTGGCTGCCGCGGCCTGCGAGGCGGCGGTCGCGGGCCGCGGGGACGGGGTGCGCGGGCGCTGGGCGCTCGCCGTCCCGGTGGCGGCGAGGAGGAGCAGGGCGAGGAGCGGGCGAGTCGGCATCGGGAAAAGGTGGCACGGTCCCGTGCCGTCCACTACCGGGGGCCCGGGATGTAGCTTCAGCGCATGAATCGCCGGCTCATCCTCGTCGCGGCGGCGGCCCTCTGCGCCGCGCGGCTGCACGCCCAGGCCCCGGCCGCGCGCGCTGCCGACGCGCTCCTCGACCGCCTGGTCGGCGAATGGCGCATGACCGGCCAGGTCCAGGGCGAACCGGTGACCTACGCCGTGACGGCCACGCGTGAACTTGGGGGCGGCTTCGTCGTCCTCCGCCTGAAGGATGTCGCGGTGCCCCCGCAGTATGAGGCCCACGTGTACGTCGGCGTCGACACGGCGGGCACCCGCGTCATCGCCCACTGGATGGACGGCTTCGGGGCGGGGGCGTCGATCCCGCACGGGGTCGGCGCCGTGCGCGGGGACACGCTGGTGCTGACGTTCGCCTACGCCAGCGGGGACTTCCGCGACACCTTCACGTACGACCGCGCGACCGATGCCTGGCACATGCGCTTCGAGAGCGCGGACCGGACGCGCGGGTGGACGCTGTTCGCCGAGTACCGCATGCGCCGGCGCTGATCGAGCACCCTTCCCCTCCCCCCGCCCCCCGATGAGCGACCCCACCCGACCCGACGGCGAACTGAGCTTCGACCGCGCGATCCCCGCCGACGGCGACGCCGCCCCGGCGAGCCCGCAGCTCAACTGCGCGAACTGCGCCCGCGCCATCACGGCCACCTACCACACGGTGAACGGCGAGCCCGTCTGCTCGAGCTGCCGCATGAAGCTCGAGAACGCGACGGGCGGCGCGTCCTCGCCCGCCGTGCTGCTCAAGGCCGCGCTCTTCGGCACCGGCGCGGCGATCGTCGGCGCGGTCATCTACTGGGCCGTGATGCGGTTCCTGAACCTCGAGATCGGCCTCGTCGCGATCCTCACCGGCTTCATGGTGGGGAAGGCGGTGCGCGCGGGCGCCGGGGGGCGGGGCGGCCGGCTGCTGCAGGCGGGCAGCGCGCTCCTCGTCTACCTCTCCGTCGCCGGCGCCTACTTCCCGTTCGCGCTGGGCGCAGCCCTGGAGGGCGACGGCTCCACCGTCTCGGCCGAGCTCACGGAGGACTCGCTGCGGGCCCGCGCCGCACTCTTCGATTCGCTCATGGCGGCCGACTCGGCCGCCGAGATGGACTCGCTGCGGGACGCGGCGGCGCGCGGGGAACTCGCGGCGACGCCGGCCGAGTCGTCCCTCCTCTCGCCCGCGGCGGACAGCGCGGACGCGGCTGCCGCCGCTGCGGCCCAGGTGAACCCCTTCGTCGCGATCGTCTCCGTGCTGCTGCTGGCCGCGGCGCTCCCGATCCTGGCCATCGTCGGCTCGTTGCCCGGCGGGCTGATCAGCGCGCTCATCATCGGCTTCGGCATGGTGCAGGCTTGGCAGTTGACCGGCGGGGCCGCGGTCAAGTTCGCGGGGCCGTTCCGCGTCGGTGGCACGCCACCCGCCCCGCCGACGCTCTGACGTGACCCTGCCGCTCGACCCCGCGGGCGCGTCGACCCGGCGCGCCTGCGTCCAGTGCGGGACGGAGCTCGCGCCGGAGGCGCTCGCCTGCCCGGCCTGCCAGACGCTCGTGCATGCCGATCGCCTGCGCCTGCTCGCGGCGCGCGCGGAGCAGCTCACCGCCGAGGGGAACCTGCACGCCGCGCGCGCCACCTGGGACGAGGCGCTCGCCCTGCTCCCGCCCGCGTCGCGGCAGCACGCGGCGATCACGGCCAAGCTCACGGCGCTGGCGCAGCGCATCACGGATGCGTCGCCGGCCGGCGATGGCACGCCGAAGCCCGCCGTCGAAGGACCATGGTACCGGCGCTGGGCCGCCGGCCTCGGCGCGGTGGCGCTGCTCGTGCTCACCAAGGGGAAGTTCCTGCTGGCCGGCCTCACCAAGCTGCCGACCTTCGCGTCGATGTTCGCCTTCTTCGGCGTCTACTGGGCGGCGTTCGGCTGGCCGCTCGCGCTCGGCCTGGTGCTCAGCATCTACATCCACGAGATGGGGCACGTCTACGCGATCCTGCGCCTCGGCGGGAAGCCGAGCGCGCCGATGTTCATCCCCGGCATCGGGGCATTCGTGAGCTGGTCCCGCCGCGTGACCGATCCGCGCGAGGACGCCTACGTGGGGCTCGCGGGCCCGATCTGGGGCGCGGGCGCCGGGCTCGTCGCCTTCGCCGTGGCGGCATGGACCGGGGACCGCATCTGGATGGCGATCGCCGGCCTCACCGGCATGCTCAACCTGTTCAACCTCATGCCCTTCTTCGGGCTCGACGGCTCGCACGCGTTCGGCGCGCTCAGCCGGCCGCAGCGCATCGTGGTCGCCGTGGCACTCGGCCTCGCGCTCTGGCTCTCCGGGTTCAAGCTGCTCTTCCTGGTCGCCGGCGTCGCGGCGTGGCGCTGCTTCGACCGGCAGGCCGGGCCCGGCGATGCGAAGACCCTTGCCAACTTCCTGGGGCTCATCGCGGTGCTGAGCTGGATGGCGACGCGCGCGCCGCTCTGACGCGACGCCCCGTCGACGCTACGGGGCCGTGCGCGCCGGCAGCACGGGCACGATCAGCCGCGAGGGGTGCAGCGCCGAGTGCTTGAGGGCGATCCGCGCGGGCTTGAGCCGCGCGCTCGTGCGCTCCGATTCGCCGGTCTGCGGGTTGAGCGAGAAGTGGGGCTGGTACGCGCCCATGATGTGCACGCGCAGCCGGTGCCCCCGCTTGAACCGGTTGGCCGTGAGCAGGTCGCCGAGCCGCAGCAGGTACACGCGTCCCGGTTCGAGGAGCTGGCGGCCCCTCTCCGGCTCGCGGTAGGACGCGCGCAGGAGCTCGAGCCCGGGCGACATGAGGTTGTACGCCGTGCCGTCCGGCGCGACGTCGAGCACCTTCACGTAGACATCAATGTCGCGTGCATCGGTCTCCAGGAAGAGCTCGGCGACGAGGTTCCCGACCACGTCGACGTCGGTGTCGAACCGCTCCGTCTGGAAGGTCAGCAGGTCGAACCGTGCCGGCAGCATGCGCAGGTCGTGTGCCCCGTACTCCGCGTCGTAGGGGTCGGTCACCGGGTCGTACGGGTTCGACACGAACGTGCTCTCGGTCCCGGCCCCGAGGATCGTGCGCGGCCGGGCGCGGTTGAGGTTCCCCCCGGCGCCGAACCAGAGCGTCTCCGGGCGGATGCCGGGGACCGGCCATCGGTCGGCCTCGAGCCACTCGTTGGCGCCCATGAGGTAGACCTGCACCGGTGGTTCCGCGTCGACGCCGTTCGCGGAGTCCTTCACCCAGCGGTCCATCCATCCCAGCACGAGGTCGTCGTAGTCGAGCGCGGCGTTGAGGTCGAACACGCGATCGCCC
>CAZPJF010000004.1:0-25250 GCA_964586095.1 uncultured Gemmatimonas sp.
CTCCAGCGAGAACAGCCCCTGCTCGGCGAAGAACGCCTCCGCCTTGAGCCGCGCCTCGCGCGAGACGGCCGGGTCGAAGCGGCGTGCCCGGAGGACGCCGAACGCGTCGAGGCGGGTCGGCAGCCGCCCACCCTTCAGCGCGAGGACGGTGCGCGCCGTCGTGAAGAGGAGGGCGATCGCGCTGATCGGCACCCAGATCATCCGGCCCTCCCACCCGCGGCGGCGCATCGCCTCGAGCGCGTCGCGCCGCGTGCGGATGCGGTCGTCGTTCAGGTTCACGACCTTCGGCGCCTCGTCCTGCCGCAGCGCCATCCACGCCAGGATCCGCGCGGTGTCGTCCACGCCGATCACCCCGATCGGGAGACCCCCGCGCCCGAGGCCGAGGTGCCACGCGCCGAACAGCTGGCGTCCGAGCTGCCCGGGCGTCGTGGGCTTCGCCCAGTCCATCAACGCACCGGGCCGCACGACGGTGATCGTGATGCCATGGCGCGCGGCCTCGGCGACGGCGATCCGCTCGGCCTCCGTCTTCCCCCACGTGTAGGGACCGAGGTGCTCCGGGTGCCGCGCGAGCGGCGCCGACTCGTCCTGCACCTCGAACGCGCGCGGCACCTCGAGCACGGAGACGCTCGACACGTACACGAGGCGGCGCACATCGGCCGCCGCCATGGCCGCGAGCAGTTCCTTCGTCGCGCCGATCGAGTTGCGCGCGTGCTGTTCCTGCCCGCCCCGCGTCTCGGCGGCGGCGTGGATCACCGCCGTCGCGCCACGGAGCACCGCCGGATCGAGCGGCGCGCTCAGGTCCGCGCGCACCCACTCGTCCACGGTCGTCATGTCGGGGTCGGTGCCACGGCTGATGCCCCGCACCTGGCACCCCGCCTGCTGCAGCGCCTCGGCCACGTCGCGGCCAAGGAACCCGCGGGCGCCGGTGAGCACGACCATCGGCCTCGCGGGGTCGATCCCGCGCGGCACCACCGGGGCCGGGACGGAGGCGCGGACCGCGGTCGCGATCCGTTCGTACACCGCGGTGACGGTCCGCAGGTGCTGCGGCGACGTGGGCGACGCCGTGCCCGCGCGGATCGCGCCGTAGAAGTCGTCGAACGTCTCGACGAGGCCCGGATACGCTCCGCCCTGCAGGATGCGCTTCACGATCGCCCCGAAGGTCCGCCACATCCGCTGTCCCCCCTCGACGATGGGGTTCAGCAGCTTCTCCAGCGGTCCGGAGCCGGCGTTCGAGACGCCCAGCCGCACGCCGTGCACGAAATCGCAGGTGTAAGCGCCCTGCTCGGCGGAGAGCACGAGCGCCGACTGGACCGGACGCGCCCGGAGGCTGATCAGGAGCCGGCCACGGACGGTGCCGGCGGCGAGCTCGGCGGAGATCTCCGTCGGCGAGGCACTCAACGCGCTCACTTCCGGCGTCGCGCCCGGCTCTGCCAGCGCCTCGAGGGCGTGGACGAGCGTGTACAGGGGGTGCGGGAGGATGTCGAGCAGCTGCGCCGCGGCGCTGCTCGGTCCGTCCCGATGCAGGCGGACCGTGGGGGACTTGAAGCAGAAGGTGCTGTCGGCGAAGACCAGGGCCCCGCGGCCGCGCATCCCCTCGACGGTCCGCGCGTAGGCCGGCTGCCGCAACAGCTGGTGGCCGGCGCAGACCAGGCGTCCGGCGGCCTCGGCCGCCTGGAGGAGCGTCTCGGCCTCCGCCGTGGTCTCGACGAACGGCTTCTCCACGTAGACATGGGCGCCGGCGCGGAGGGCGGCCAGGGACGGCTCCAGGTGCCGGCCGGCGGGCGTCAGGATATGGACTACATCCGGCTTGGCCTCGGCCAGCATGCGCGCGAGATCGGTGTACGCCGGTGCCTTCACCTGTTCGGCCAACTGTCGCGCCGCTCCCTCACGGGCGTCCATCACCCCCACGACCTGATGCGGGGTACGAACGCTGCCCAGGGCGTTGAGGTGCACCCCGGCCATCTGGCCTGCACCCACGAATGCGACGCGAAGCGGTCGATCGGTATTGTTCAGTGTCACTTTGTTGCTCTCTCGCCTCTTTGAGGTGTACCCAGCGCCGACGGTGCATCGTCCTCCCACCGACGTCCGTAGAACCATAGTGGAACGCTGGAACGCCCGCGACGGACCGAGGTGTCCGAGCGATGGGCGCGTCGCGCCTCGGGGCTGCGGCGGACGGTCGCGGTGCAGCGTCCTCGCCGTGGCGGCCCATGGGGCGTCGCCGTAGCTTCTCGCAGGTCGCGGGCCAGCGCATCAGCTGCCGTGTTCCCGCCACAGTTATCGAGGTGGTCCCATGTTCGAGCTCACGATCCCCACGCGTCGCCGGTACGACCGCCGCCTGTTGCGCCACGCCCTGCTGCTGCCCCTCGTCGCGGCGCTGGGCTGGACCGGCTGCGGCGTGATCGAGCCGGATGAGGACGCGCCGCACACCGACCTCGAGATCGACCTCGTCGCGGACGGCGACCAGCGGGATGCGGGCGAGGACGTGACGTACACGCTGACGGTCCGGAACCTCGGGCCGGTGCCCGCCAGCGGCGTGATCGCGGGCAGCGCGCTGCCGGAGGCCCTGACGTACGTCTCCCACGAGGCCACCGCCGGCACCTTCGCGGCCGACAGCGGCATCTGGCGCATCGGCGACCTGGCCGTCGATGGCATCGCCGTGCTGACCCTCTCCACCACCGTCGAGACGGGCTTCGACAGCACCGTCGCGCGGCATGTCGTGGGCGTCAGCAGCACGGACCAGAATGACACGCTCGACGTGAACAACGTCGACGAGCACTCCCTCACCATCGCGGGCTCGAACGCGCCGCCTCCCCCGCCGCCTCCCCCGCCCCCGCCGGGCGTCACGTTCTCCTCGGATTGGAGCACGGCGACGGGCAACAGCGTCGCGGCCGTGACCGACGGCGGGCGGTGGCCGGGCCTCGCGTGCTCGAACTTCCACCAGACCCTGAACGTGGTCCCCGGCAACACGGTCGGCTTCACGCTCTCGCCGAACGTGCTCCGCATCCAGGACCTCGGCGCGTCGATCTGCGGCATGCTCGAACAGGCCGCGGCGGTGCCGGCGAGCACGACGCACTGGGGCCGGCTCTACTTCCGCAACGACATCCAGGCCTCGGGCACGCACAACCACGTCGGCACCTACAACGCCATCGGGCGGGTCCAGGTCACGTGGTGGAGCCGGCAGGGGCTGCCGTCGGGCGGGTTCTTCATCTTCCTGCGGACGTACTACTTCGGGAACGGGAGCTCGTCGGCGTATCCGTTCAACCGCTGGGCGCCGACGCAGCCGCTCGCGAACAACACGTGGTATCGGTACGAGTGGCACATGGAGTTCGTGACGGCCACGTCGTACCGGATCTGGCCGCGCGTGTACGCCATGGGGGGGACGCAGCCGCTGCTCGACGCCGACGACTTCGTGCAGTCGGACTATCCCTCGAGCGGGACCCACACGCTGGCCTCCTACTACGCCGCGGGGAACACGTTCGGCTTCTCGGACCCGGCGCTGAGCCGCCGCCTCGGGCTCGGGAACGAAGGACCGCCGAGCAGCTCGAACAGCGGGCAGTACTGGTACCACGCGCGGGTCGCGCTGAGCACCGCGGGCTGGATCGGGCAGTGACGGGATGCCTCGCGGGCCACGCGCCGTGGTGAGCCCACGCGCGTGGCCCCGTCGCATCACCGGGCGGGGGGGCGCACCTGCCGGGGGTGGCACCGTGCTTGCTACCATTCCGATGGTCCCTTGAGCCCCTCCGGCAGATGACGACGAGCGTCTCCCCGCTCCCCGCGCGCGCCCTCGCCCCCGCCCTCGCGCCCCCGCCGCGCACCGGCGGCGCGCGCGCCACCGCGCGGCTCAGCCAGCTCGCCCGCGAGCTGGACCTCATGATGGTCTGCGTGATGGGGATGGTGATCGTGGCCCTCACGTCGGTCCACATGCACCTCGGCCCGCTCGTGCACACGCGGCCATCGTTCTCGCTGCTCATCCTCGCCGGGGCGATCGCGGCCTTCAAGCCGAAGTCGCTCCACTGGGACACGCTGCGCCGCTCCAGCGTGATGCGCCTGATGGGGTACTTCTGCCTCGTCGCCGTGGGGTCGATCGCCTTCGGGATCTCGCCCGGCGGCTCGATGTTCTTCGTGATGGACCGGTGGTGGAAGGTGCTGGTCGTGTTCCTGGTGCTCACGCTCTCCGTGCGCACGGTCCGCCACCTCGCGTTGCTGATGTTCTCCTTCGTCCTGAGCATCGGCATCATCTCGGTCCTCGGCTTCACGGTGGTCGACATGACCCCGACGTCCGACGGGCTCGCGCGCCTCGGCGGGAACGGGATGTTCGACCCGAACGACCTCGGGATGATCATCCTGATGGGCGTGCCGCTGGCGCTGCTGCTCCTGTTCCGGTCGCGGAGCCTGCTCGTGCAGGCCGCCTGCGCCGCCTCGCTCGTGATGGCGCCGATGACGCTCGCCCTCACCGGGTCGCGGGGCGCGCTCGTGGGGGCCGTCGTCGTGTTCACGGCGATCTTCTTCGCCCTCACCACGGTGCCGCTCCATCGCCGCCTCCTCTTCGCCCTCGTGCTCTTCGGCGGCATCGCGCTCGCGGCCCCCGAGGGCTACTGGGAGCAGATGCGAACGACGTTCGACACGGAGCACAACTACAACTACACGGACCCGTACGGGCGCATCGAGCTGGCCAAGCGCGGGATCGGCTACATGCTCCGCTACCCACTGTTCGGCGTCGGCATCTTCAACTTCGGCCGGGCCGAGTGGTCGATCTCGCCCCTGCTCGCCGACGGCTCAACCTCGCGCTGGCTCTCGCCGCACAACACCTTCGTGCAGGTCGGCTCGGAGACGGGCATCCCGGGACTGCTGCTCTGGTGCGCCCTCCTCGGCGTCTCGAGCATCGGCCTGCTGCGCCTGCGCCGGCGGATCCCCGTCGCGTGGGAGCGGCAGTCGGCCGAGCGCCGCTTCCTGCGGGACGCGACGCTCTACGTCCCGATCTCGGTCGCGGCATTCGCCTCGACCTCCTTCTTCCTCACGCACGCCTGGACACCGCCGGTGTACGCGCTCTTCGCGATCGCGGGCGCCCTGCAGATGCTGGTGTGGCGTGAGCTGCGCGCCGACCGGCTCCAGGCACCCCCACGGGCGCGCAGGAGCACGCCCGCCTCGACGGCGACGACGCCGGGCAGCGTGCCCGTGGTGCGCCCCCTCGCCGAACTGCTCCTCGAGCAGGAGTCCGGCAGCGCGCCGTCACGGGTTGCCTGAGGCCCGGCCGTCGGGGTGCCGCGCCTGAGCGCGCCGAACGCGCGAGTCGGTCTCCTCATCGCGCCCGGCGCGATCGGCGGCGCGGAATCGGTCGCGCTCGGACTGGCCGGCGGGCTCGCCAGCGCGGGGACGGAGGTCCATCTCCTCGTGCTGGTCGGCCGCGCGACCGCGCATCCCTTCGTGCGCGAGGCCGAGCGGCGCGGGCTCACGGTCGACGCGATCGTCACGGCGCCGCGTCGCTACGACCTCCAGGCGCGGCGCGTGGCCGCGCTGCTCCGCGAGCACGACCTGTCGGTGCTGCACTCGCACGGCTACCACGCGGACGTCGTCGGCGCCTGGGCCGCGCGGCTCGCGCAGCGCGCCCACGTCTGCACGCTGCACGGCTTCACGACCGTCGACTGGAGGGACCTGCTGTACGACCTCCCGGTGCGGCTGGCGCATCGCGGCGCGGACGCCGTCATCGCGGTCTCCGCCCCCGTGGCCGAGCGCCTGCCGGAGCGCGGCGTCAGGCCGGCGCGCCTGCACGTGATCCCCAACGCGCTCGTGCCGGAAGCGGCGCGATCGCGGGCGGAGGCGCGCGCGGCGCTCGGGATCGCGATGGAGGAGCGGCGCTTCGGCTGGGTCGGGCGCCTCGCCCACGAGAAGGGCGTCGACGTCGCGCTGCGCGCCGTCGCGGCGGCCTCCGCCGTCGTCCCGCTCTCCGTCGTCGGGGACGGACCCGAGCGCGCCGATGCCGAGGCGCTCGCACGCGCGCTCGGCGTCGCCTCGCGCGTCACCTGGCACGGCGCCGTGGCGAACGCCGGACGGCTGCTGCCCGCGTTCGATGCGCTCGTGCTGAGTTCGCACACCGAGGGCACGCCGATGGTCCTGCTCGAGGCGATGGCCACGCGGGTCCCGATCATCGCGACACGCGTGGGGGGTGTCCCCCGGATGCTCGCGGCCGACGAGGCGCTCCTGGTGGAGCCGGGACGGCCCGATGCCCTCGCCGAGGCGATCACCAGCGTCGCGCACGAGCCCGAGGCCGCGCGCGCGCGCGCGGAGCGGGCGCACGCGCGGCTCCGGCGTGACTTCGATCCGTCGGCCTGGATCGAGACGCACCGGGCGCTCTACGCGCGGGTGACGGCCCCGCGCACGCGGTGAGGGAGGGTCCCGGAGCGGCCGCCGGGGAGTGCGATCAGCGTGCGGGGGTGGTGGACGCGCCGCACCAGCGCCCGCGGTAGCGCGCGAGCAGGTCCGCCGTGAGCGCCTCGGCCATCACGCGGTGGCCGGCGACGGTGAAGTGCATGTCGTTGTCGAAGTACAGCTGCTCGCGGCCCACGCGCTGCTCGAAGGCCGGGAACAGGTCGAGCAGCGGGATCCCGAGCTGGGCCGCACGTGCCGTCACGGTCTCGCGGCGGAGCGTGGAGGGGCGCGCATCGCGATCCATGAAGGTCCACCGCCCCGGCACCCACTGCGAGTCGGTGATCTGGTGCGCCCAGGGATACAGCGTGAGGAGGAACCCGATGCCGTTCGAGTCCGCGAAGGCGCGCAACCGGCGCAACGAGTCGAACTGGTCGTCCCACTGCGCCGTGCGGTCCACATCCCCCTCGAGGGTGTGCGCGACCACCTCGCGGTCGGCCTCCATCACCACGCTGCGCACGCTCACCGTCCGGTAGCCGGCCGCGTGGTTGAGCTTGTAGAGCAGGACGCGCGTGAAGAAGAGGTGATGCTCGACCCACGTGCGGACCCGGTCGACCACCGACTCGCGGTAGTTGCGCTGCGGCACCGCGACCACCTCGCCGTCCGGCCCACGCACCCCCTCGGCGCGATAGGCCGCCTCCTGCACGAGGTCGCTCACGTCGAGGTTCTCGACCACGACGTCCGGCGACAGCCGGATCAGTTCGCGCTTGAGATGGATCAGCGAGAGCACCGGCGCGTAGCTGTCGATGCCGGCGTTGATGACCTCGACGCGCGGGCCCCCGCACGCGGCGATCGAGTCGGCGAGGGCGCGACCGACCAGGAACGAGAACGTCTCGTCGTCCTCGACCCCCTTCCCCATCGTGAACGAGTCCCCGAGCATCAGCACGCGCACCGTGCCCGCGGGCTTCTCCACCGCCACGTCCGCGCCCCGGAGCCCGAGCGCGTTCACGCGCTGCACGTACGCGAAATCCTGCTGGCGGAACTCGGCGTGCGAGTTCGGGACCATCTTGTGGTGCCGGTACTCGTCCGGCACCAGCGGCGGCGAGAGCGGCCGGATGAGGAACCATCCGGCGACCAGGTCCAGCACGAGGTACGACGCCACGGTCGACCCGCCGGCGAGCAGCACCTTCGCGACGACCTCGCGGTGTCGCGTCCCCGCGAGGAACCAGAGGCCGGCGCTCACGGGCAGCGCGCCGCCGAGGCCGGCGATCGCGAGCATGGCCGTCGGGCCGAGTTCGCCTTCGACGCTGAGCTGCTGGTAGAGGAACGCGGCGAGGACGGCCGCGATCGCGAGGACGAGGAGCAGCAGGAAGGTGCGCATGGCGACCGGGGAATCTACCGGGCCGGGCACCGGCGGGCCACGACGCTGGCGCCGGGCCTCCCGCGTCGGCGATCTTGCGGCCCCAACCCCGTCGATCCGCCGTGACCTCGCTTCCGCCCCTCCCGCTGCGCGCCGACCCGACCTGGCCCGAGGCCCTCATCCTGGGTGCCTACCAGACCGGGGTCGTCGCCGCGCGCAACCTGCGGCGTCGCGGCGTGCGGGTGCGGCTCGTGGACTGCGACGCGCGGCAATCCGGCTTCCGATCCGCCCACGGCCCCGCGCTCCTCTGCCCCGACCCCGATGCCGACGGCGAGGCGTGGATCGCGTTCATGCAGGGCCTGGCCCGCGCGGCGGCCGCGCCGCCGGTCCTCATCCCGAGTTCCGACCAGTTCGTCTCCGCCCTCGCGCGCGCCGCGGACGCGCTCCGGCCGCACTTCCGGTTCTCCGCCGGCGCCGACCTCGCCGGCGCGCTCGCGGACAAGGACACGCAGTACGCCCTCGCGGCGCGCCACGGGATGCCGATGCCGCTGACGCGCTTCGTCGAGCGCGCCGACGAGGTGGAGGCGTTCGCGCGCGAGGCGCGGTTCCCGTGCGTCCTCAAGCCCATCCACTTCCGGCGCTGGCAACGACTCCCCGAGCACCACCCGCTGTACTTCCGCAAGCTCGTGGTCGCGCACGACGCGGCGGAGCTCCGCGCCGCGTACGCGCACGCGTGCGCCGCCGAGGCCCGCGTGATCCTGCAGGAGATCATCCAGGGGCCCGACACGCACAAGCGCGTCTACCTCGCGCACTATGGCGCCGACGGCGCCCGCACGGGCACGGCGCTCTTCCGGGAGCTGCGGTGCGATCCGGTCGCGTTCGGGCCGGCGACGGTCTCGGAGTCGGTCACCGACCCCGAGGCCGACGCGGTCTGCGACCGCTTCCTGCGGGCGATCGGCTACCGCGGGATCTGCGAGATCGAGGTCAAGCGCGATGCGCGCGACGGGGTGGTCCGGCTCATCGAGGCCAATCCGCGGCTCTCGGGCGGCGGTGACGCCGGGCCGTACGTCGGCGTCGACCTCGCCTGGCTGCACTACCTCGACCTCGCGGGGGTGCGACATGCGCCGGTGACTCCGGCCGCCCGCGATGTGCGTCACGTGGTGCTCCGCAGCGACGGGACCGCGCTCGTGCGGTACCTGCGGCTCGGGATCATCGGCTGGGGCGACGTCGCGCGGTCGTACCGCCTGCCGCTCGCCTTCTTCGACCTCGACGCGCGCGACCTCCGCCCGTCCATCCGGACCGTCGCCGCCTTCGTGCGCGCGGTGCTGCGCGAGCTCCTCGCTCCGGGGGATCCCGCCCACGCCGCCGCGGCCCGCGACGCGGGGCTCACCCGCCGCGACGGCCGCCCCGTCAGGTGATCCCGCGGCGGCGGCACCCGTCGAGGTAGAGGGCCTCGTAGGCCCGCGCCATCGCGTGCGCGCTGAATCGCTCGGCGAAGAGGCGCTGCCCCGCCGAGGCCAGCCGGGCGCGCAGCGCGGCGTCACCCACGAGCCGCTCGAGCGCCCCCGCGAACGCGCCCGGATCCCGCGGGGCCACGAGCAGGCCGGTCTCGCCATCCCGCACCGCGGTGGGCACGCCGCCGACCGCGGTCGCGAGGATGGGACAGCCGGCGCCCAGCGCCTCGAGGATGACCATGGGCAGGCCCTCCCACGTCGACGACAGGACGAAACAGTCGGCGGCCCGCAGCAGGTCGGGCACGTCGAGCCGGACGCCGAGGAACCGGATCCGCGCGGCGAGGCCGAGCGCGTCCACCCGCGCCTGCAGTTCCGCCGCACGGGACCCCTGTCCCGCGATCGCCAGGTGCAGCGTGGGGAGCCGCGCGGCGAGCCGCGCGAACGCGTCCAGCAGGGTCGGCACGTCCTTCTGGTCCTCGAGCCGCGACGCGAAGAGCGCGATCGTCGCGCCCGGCGGCGCCCCCATGTCGCGACGCAGCGCGTCCCGGTCGATCGGCCGGTCGAACAGCCGTCCGTCGATGCCGTTCGGGATCGTCCGCAGCTTCCAGCGCGGGATCCGCTCGTAGCGGTGAAGGTTGTCGGTGGTGTGCTGCGAGACCCCGACGACGCGGAAGGCGCGCCAGGAGAACAGGTGCTCCGCCACCATGTAGCGGAGCTTGTCGGGGAAGTCGCGCGCGTGGTCGGTGTGGATCAGCACCCGCCGGGGCGCCAGCATCGACCCCAGCGCCGCGTCGAAGAAGGGCTGCGTGTTGTGCGAGTGGACGACGTCGTAGCGTCCCTCCCGCATCACCTTCGCCGCGCGCGCGAACGACAGGCGGTCCGGGCGACGCGGCGGGCTCGGCAGCTGCGTCACGTGGTAGCCGTCGGCCTCGAGCGCATCCGCCAGCTCGCCGCGGAAGTTCAGGGTGAGCGCGGAGACCTCGAAGCGCTCCGGATCGATGGTGCGCACGAGGGTCTCGACCACGCGGGGCAGGCCACCGACGCCCAGGTCGTGCGAGACCTGGAGCACCCGGATCCGCCGTGTCACGGGCGTCACGCGACGACGCGGGTCGCCCGCGGGGCGCGTGCGCGCCCCGCGTCGGCGGCCGGGCTCAGAACTGCCGCTCCAGGTCGCTCCGCCGGGCCTCGGGCGGGCGGGTCGTCCAGAGCGACTCGGCGCGCCTGGCCGTGAGCGGGCGCTTCCCGACGAGGGTCATCACCAGGCTCGTCGGCGTGATGACGAGGAAGTAGACGACGCCCATGAAGATCGGCGTGGTCACCTTGGAGATCGCGTGCGCGAGGCCCATCCAGGCGCGCTGCACCGGGCCCATCTGCGCCGGCGCCACGAGGCCGCCCGCGACGAAGAGCCCGCCGAGCGTGCCGAACACGCGGAGCAGCGTCGGATGCTCGCGCCACCAAGTGATGGCGGCGAGCACCAGGAAGGCGCCGCCGACGGTGAACGCGAACTTGCGGCCTTCGGCCGCGGTCAGTCGAGCTGGAACTCGGTCCGCCAATCCCCCTCCTCCTTCCACTCGGGTTGGTCGCCCTTCGCGAGGACGAACGAGCCGAGCACGAGATAGTCGATGTGGGTGCGCATGAAGCAGCGGTACGCGTCGAGCGGCGTCATCACGATCGGCTCGCCGCGGACGTTGAACGACGTGTTCACCAGCACCGCACACCCGGTCTGCCGCTCGAACTCCGTCAGGAGCGCGTGGTAGTCCGGGTTGGTGTCCGCGGTGACGGTCTGGACGCGTGCCGAATAGTCGATGTGCGTCACGGCCGGGATGTCCGACTTCGGCACGTTGAGCAGGTCGAGCCCCCACAGGCTCTGCTGCTCGGACGTCATCGGGATCTGCCGCTCCTTCTTGACCGGGGCCACGAGCAGCATGTACGGCGAGTCGGTGTCGAGCTCGAAGTAGTCGCTGACCCGCTCGCGCAGCACGCTCGGCGCGAACGGCCGGAACCCCTCGCGGAACTTGATCTTGATGTTCATGTCGGCCTGCATCTTCGGGCTGCGCGGATCCCCGAGGATCGAGCGGCAGCCGAGCGAGCGCGGGCCGAACTCCATCCGCCCGTTGAGCCAGCCGATGATCTTGCCGTTGGCGAGGTGCCCGGCCACCTGCTTCGTCAGCTCCGCGCGCTCGAGCTTCACGTACTTCGCACCGACCGCGTCCATCGCCTGCTGGATCTCGGCGTCGGTGTAGCCGGGGCCGAGGTAGGAGCCCTTCATGGCGTCCTTGCCCGGCGTGACCGTGCGCGGACCGTTGCACTGCCGGTGCCAGATCAGCTGGGCCACGCCGAGCGCGCCGCCGGCATCGCCCGAGGCCGGCTGGATCCAGATCCGCTTGAAGGGGCCGTTGCGGAGGAGCTTCCCGTTGCCGACGCAGTTGAGCGCCACGCCGCCGGCAAGGCAGAGGTTCTCGGACCCCGTCTGCCGGTGCGCATGGCGCGCCATGCGCATCATGACCTCCTCGCACACGTCCTGCACCGAGCGCGCGAGGTCCATCTCCCGCTGGGTGAGGTGCGTCTCCGGCGTGCGCGGCGGGCCGCCGAAGACCTCGTCGAACGCCGGGCTCGTCATCGTCAGCCCGCCGAGGTAGTTGAAGTACTTCTGGTTCAGCGTGAACGAGCCGTCCTCCTTGAGGTCCAGGAGGTGCTTGTAGATGAGGTCGACGTACTTCGGCTTCCCGTACGGCGCGAGCCCCATGACCTTGTACTCGCCCGAGTTCACCTTGAACCCGGTGTAGTACGTGAACGCCGAGTAGAGGAGGCCGAGCGAGTCCGGCCAGTGCAGCTCGTGCAGGATCTGGAGGTCGTTGCCCTTCCCGAGCCCGATGCTCGCCGTCGCCCATTCGCCGACGCCGTCCATGGTGAGGACGGCCGCCTCCTCGAACGGCGACGGGAAGAACGCGCTCGCCGCGTGCGACTCGTGATGCTCGGCGTACATCAACTCCCCGCCGTAGCCGTGCAGCGCATCGCGCAGCATCCGGTCCTGGTAGATCTTCTCCTTGATCCACAGCGGCCCGGCCTTCAGGAACGAGCCGAACCCCTTGGGCGCGATGCCGAGGTACGTCTCGAGGATGCGCTCGAACTTCAGCAGCGGCTTGTCGTAGAACCCGACGTACGCGAGGTCGTCGAGCCCGATCCCGCCCTGCTTGAGGCAGAACTCCACGGCGCGGGACGGGAAGGCGGAGTCGCCCTTCTTTCGCGTGAAGCGCTCCTCCGAGCCGGCGGCGATGATCTCGCCGTCACGGACGAGGGCCGCCGCACTGTCGTGGTAGAACGCGGAGATTCCAAGGATCCAGGTGGGACGCTGGGACACAGCCCCTCTCGAATGGGGTTCAGGCGGCGAATGGGGTCCGACACGATGCGGCGCACCCGCTGGACTGGCGGCGTCGCGGTCGCGTCACGCGGCGGCACCGACGTGGTGCGCACGGCCGGATTCGCGCACAGTGCGTTGCAGGTATGCAACAGCCGCGCCCTCCTCCCTGCGTGCCACCACGGCGCCCGCGCGGCGCGACCGCGGGGTCGGGAGACCCCGGCGGTCGACGCGGACGGGCGATCAGAAGATGGTGTAGATGAACGGCGCGAGCGCGGAGCCCTGCGCGAACACCAGCAGCGCGCCGACGAGGACCATCACGATGATGATCGGCGCGAGCCACCACTTCTTGCGCGCGCCAAGGAAGGCCCAGAACTCTGCGACGAGACCACGCTGCTTGGACATGGGAGGACGGAACAGGGGGACTGAGGGGCGGCCCGCCGGGGGGGACCGCAGGTCTGCGCCGGACAGCTTTGGAAGAAGTATACCACGCCGTGCCGGTGGAGCCGACCTCGGCCGCCGCCGCGCGCTTCGGCCTCTCTTCGCCGAGCGGCCGGCGGGCCGGTCCGGCCCGCTCCCTGCATCGGCGCGTGGCCGAGGCCTCGTCGAGAGCCCGCTAGATTGCCTGCGGCCCGCCCCCTCCGGGCGAGGCGCGCCCCCCGCCCCCGCGAATGTCCGAGACCCCGTTCTTCTTCACCCGCGAGGGCGCGACGCTGTTCGGCATGTTGCACCAGCCGGACGGCATGTCGCGTCCCCGCGCGTTCGTGCTCAGCCATCCGTTCGCCGAGGAGAAGCTCTGGAGCCACCGCTCCTTCGTGAGCCTCGCCCGCGCGCTCGCGGCGCGGGGTCACGCCGTGCTGCGGTTCGATTACGCGGGCGCCGGCGACAGCTCGGGCCGGTCGATCGACGTCACGCTCGACTCGCAGCTCGCCGACCTCGCGGCCGCGCTGGCGGCGCTCGCGGCCCGCGTCCCGGCGGCGACCTCGGTGGGCCTCATCGGCCTCCGGCTCGGCGCCACCATCGCCGCGCTCGCCGCGGAGCGGCCGGCGCACTTCCCGGCGGCGTTGCGCCCGGGACCGCTGGTGCTCTGGGATCCGGTGCTCGACGGCGCGGAGTACCTGCAGGAGCTGCTCCGCACGAACCTGAGCGCGCAGCTCGCCGTCTACGGCAAGGTGATCGAGACGCGCGAGGTGCTCACCGAGCGGATCCGCGCCGGTGGCGAGGTCGACGTCGACGGCTACGCGATCGGCGCAGGCCTGCTCGCGACGGTGGGGCGCGCGGACCTGCTCGCCGCGACGGCCAAGTCGCATGCGGCCCCGGCCCTCGTGGGCGCCATCGCGCCTCCCAACCGACCGCCCAAGCCGCGGACCGACCTGCAGGCGCTCGCCGCGTCCTACGGGGCGGGCTCCTTCACCGTGGTGGAGGAGGATCCGTTCTGGCGCGAGATCAAGCGGTTCTACGCCCGCGCGGAACGCCTGACCGCGGCCACCCTCGAGTTCGTGGAGCGGACCGATGGCTGAGGTCGAGGCGGTCTCCTTCCGCAACCCCGAGGGCCTCCTGCTCCACGGCACGTTGCACACGCCCTCGGGCGACGCGCCGCGCGGGCGCCCGGCGGTGGTGCTCATGTCGCCCGGCGTGAAGATGCGCGTCGGGCCCGGCCGGCTGTACGTGCCGATCACCGACCTCCTGACCGCCCGCGGCCACACGGTGCTGCGGTTCGACTTCTTCGGGCTCGGTGACTCCGAGGGCGAACTGCCCGAGGCGATGCTCGTCGATGTCTACGGGCAGACCGAGGTCGGCCGGTTCGCCGCCGACGCCGAGGCGGCGCTCCGCTGGCTTCGCGCCCGCGGCCATGACCGCTTCATCGTGGGAGGTCTCTGCGGCGGGGCGGTCACCGCACTGTACGGCGCCGTGCGCGACCCCGGCGTCGAGGCGCTCATCTCGATCGGCATGACGGTGACGATCGCGAGCGACGCGGTGCGACCGGCCTCGCAGCTGACGATGGCCGACCTCGAGGAGCGGCGCCGCGGCTACCTGCGGCGGCTCACCGACCCCGCGGCGTGGTGGCGCCTGCTCACCTTCCAGAGCGAGTTCGGGGTGATCCTCCGCTCGTTCCTCGGCCGGCGCGCGCGTCCGGCCGCGGGCGCGGGGGAGGCGGCGGCGCCGGCGCTCACCCCGGAGCAGCTCGCGAACGTCAATCCACTGTTCCCGCCCGCGTTCTTCGCGTTCCTGGAGCGCGGCGGACGCGCGCTCATGCTCTTCGGCGAGAAGGACCGCGTGTTCAGCGAGTACCAGGAGAAGTTCGTGGCGCTGCACGCCGGCCGCCTCGCCCGCCACGCGGACCAGGTGACGCAGCACGTGGTCCCGGGCGCCAACCACGTGATGTCGCGCGGCGATTGGCAGGCCGAGATGCTGGACGTGATGGGGCGCTGGCTCGAGACTGGCCGGGCGTGACGGCCGCGGCGCGGCGCGCGAACCCGGCGCGCGAACCCGGCGCGCGAACCCGGCGCGCGCCGCGGGGGCGCCGGCTAGCGCGCCGGCAGCCGCTGCTGCACGAAGCGCGCGATCGCGCGCAGGCTGCCGAGGTTCGCCTCGGTGATCTCGTCGTCGGCCGGCGAGACGCCGAACGTGTCCGACAGGTGCTGCATCACCTCCAGCACGCCCATCGAATCGACCACGCCCTTCTTCATCAGGCTGTCGTCATCCGACAGCGTCACGCCGGGGCGCATGTACAGGAACTCGCGTTCGATGAATCCACGCACATCGGCGAGGATCTGCGCTTCGGTCCAAGCGGTCACGTTCTGCTCCGTCTCACGGTGAGTTAGCGGTCGGCCAGCGCGGCGTCCTGCATCACGACATCCGCCCCGTCCACGGGGAGCGGTGCCGGCAGCGACCGGTCAAGGAACTGCTGGTGCCACAGGTGGGTCGAGAGGATCGCCACGATCGCCTGGTTCTCGCGGAACCCGGTCACGGCCCCGCGGCGCGCGCGGCGCACCAGCCCGTCGACCGCCGCCGGCGCGAAGTAGCCGCACGCGCGCGTGCGATCGGGGGCGAGCATCTCGGCGACCCACGCCGGCGCACCGGCGTCGAAGAACGACGGCGCATCGGGGGCACGGTACGGCTGCTTCCCGCGCGTGCGGATCGACGGCGGGATGAGGTCGCGCGCCCAGCGGCGCAGGATCTCCTTCTCCTTGAGGCCGAGGAGCTTGGAGCTCGTCGGCAGCGCCGCGGCGAACTCGAACAGCCGATGGTCGAGGAACGGGTACCGTCCCTCGATCGCGTGCGCCATCCCCATCCGGTCGCCCTGCGACGAGAGCAGGTACGGCGACAGCAGGGTGGTCATCTCCAGGTACGCCGCACGGTTGAGGGGCGACCAGCCGCCGAAGCCGGCCGGGAGCGTGTCGCGCAGCTCCGCGAGCGGATCGCGACCGCCCACCGCGTCGCGCATCGCATCGCCATAGAACTCCTTCGTGCGCGACGAGAGCCGGAAGCGCGGCAGGTGCGAGAAGAGCGGGTCGTCCGGGGTGCCGGCGTCGAGGAAGAAGTTCCGCCAGAACTCGCCGCCCTTGGAGGCGCCCTGGAGGTAGGGGTAGATCCGGTCGAAGAGCGCCGCGCGCATGGTGCTCTCGGGCCGGCGCGCGGCGAAGAGCCGCACGGAGACCTCCTTGAAGAGGTCGTACCCGAGGAAGAGCTCGTCGGCGCCCTCGCCCGTGAGCACGACCTTGATCCCGCGCTCCCGCGTGAGCCGCGCGAGCCGGTACATCGGCACGGGGGCGGTGCGGAGCAGCGGCGTCTCGGTGTGCCGGATCACGTCGGGGAAGTCGGCCGCGATGGTGCCGGCCGAGATGTGCGAGACGGCGTGATGGCTGCCGATCTCGGCGGCGACGGTGTTCTGGAATCGGCTCTCGTCGAACCGCGGATCCTCGAACGCGACCGAGAAGGTGCGCAGCGCGAACGGCGATGCCTTGGCGGCGAGCGCGCAGGTGATGCTCGAGTCGAGCCCCCCGCTGAGGTAGCCGCCCACCGGCACGTCGGCGCGCAGACGGAAGTCCACGCCGGTGCGCATGAGCTCGTCGAGCTCGCGGATGGCCGAGGCGGGTTCGTCGCGCGCCTCGGGATAGTCGAGGCGGTACCAGGGGCGCACGGTGAGCGTGCCGGCCCGCCAGACCGCATAGTGCCCCGGCGGGAGCTGCTGCACGTCGCGGAACGGCGTGCGCGGCGGGAGGGCCGCCCAGTACGTGCACACGTCGTCGAGCCCGAGCGGGTCGGCGGCGGGCGCGACCTCGCCGCTCGCGAAGAGCGCCTTGACCTCGGACCCGAAGACCAGGTCGCCGTCCCGCATCGCGTGGAACAGCGGGCGCACGCCGAACCGGTCGCGCACGAGGATGACCTCCTGCGTGCGGCGGTCGAAGAGCGCGAACGCGAACTGGCCGTTCAGGCGGTCGAACAGGCCCGGTCCCCACTCCTCCCAGCCGTGGACGAGCACCTCGGTGTCGCACACGGTGTGGAAGCGGTGGCCGCGCGCCTTCAGCTCGGCGGTGAGCTCGCGGTAGTTGTAGACCTCGCCGTTGTACGTGACGACGACGCGTCCGTCCTCGCTGGCGAGCGGCTGGGCGCCGCCGGCGAGGTCCACGATGCTCAGCCGGACGTGCGCGAATCCGACGTGCGGGCCGGTGAGGAAGCCGTAGCCGTCCGGTCCGCGATGGCGGATCGCCGCCGCCATGCGCCCGAGCGTCTGGAGCTCAACGCCGCGCGGCTCGCGCCGGGCGATCCCCGCGATGCCGCACACTACCGGTCGCCTGCGTCCGACCAGCCGAGGTCGACCTTCTCGACGAGCTGCGGGCCGAGGTGGAGGTAGCGGGTCGTCGCGCGCTTCTGCTCGATGTCGCGCACGGCCGCACGCACCTGGTCGGGCGTGAGGCCGACCTCGGGTGCGACCGCCTCCGGCGGGATCCCGTGGGCGTGCGCGTAGAGCACCTGGTCGAGCGTCCGCGTCGGGAGGAGGTAGTAGAACTCCTCCTGCGACTGCGGGAGCGAGAAGGTGTCGGTGGTCGGCGGCCGGTCGGTGATGGCCGCCGGCACGCCGAGGTACTCGGCGAGGGCGTAGACCTGGGTCTTGTAGAGGTGCGCGATCGGCTTCACGTCGGCGAGTCCGTCGCCGCCCTTCACGAAGAAGCCCTGGTCGTACTCGAGCCGGTTCGGCGTGCCCACGACCGCGTAATGCATCCGGTCGGCGTGGAAGTACTCCATCATCGTGCGGACGCGCTGCTTGAAGTTCGAGGCGGCGACGATCTCGCGGTACTCGGCCGCCGGGAGCCGCACGCGGCGCGCCTCGCCGCCGGGCGGCTGCACGACGATGTACGTGATGTTGATCCGCTCCGTCTCCAGGCGGTCGGCCGGGAGCGAGAGCTTGCAGCCCCAGTCGTCGCGGAACTCCGGCACCACGCGGCGGATCGCGTCGTTGCGGCGCCGGTAGCAGGCCGCGCCGTCGAGCACCGGCGCGATGTCCTCCGTGACGTGGTCGATCCCCAGCTGTTCGGCCAGCTGCGTCGCGAGGCGCAGCGAGGCGGGGTCGCTCTCGTGCTCCGGCATGAACAGCCCCAGCACCTTCCCGGGCCCGACCGCGCGCACCGCGAGCGCGGCGCAGACCGAGCTGTCCACGCCGCTGCTCATCCCGACGACGAACCCGCGCCGGCGGAGCGTCTCGGCGAGCTGCTGCCGCAGGGACCGCACGATGGTCTCGACGACCGCCTCGGCGTCGATGCGAAGGGCGTTGGCGATGGTGCCGGACATGTCCTGACGGTGGAGAGGTGAGCGGAGCAAACTGCGGGGAACGAACCTCGTTTCGCAAGGAGCATGCCGACTGTGACAGCGCGGTCGCGCCCGGTGTCCGCGGACCGTGATGCGGCGCGCACGCAACGTCAGGGGCCACGCCTCGACCGAGCGCCTCGGGCGCGCACCGCCGGCCGCGCCCGGCGCGGCGCAACGCTTGCGTATATTCCGCCCCGATGACCACCGATCCCGCCCCCGCGTCACGGCGCCCCCGCTGGCGCTGGCTCCTCCTCGGCCTGCTCTGGCTCGGGTCGCTCGTGGTCGCTGCCCGCGGCTGGGCGTTCGTGCTCGAGAAGGAACAGCCCATCCGACGCCGACTCGGCCTGCTGCCGAAGGTCGTCGTGCTCCAGACGAACCTCTATCCGCTGGCGCTCGAGCGGGTGCCGCTCCCCGAGGAGGGGCGGTACGGCGCCATCGCCGCCGTGCCGGAGGGCATCCTCTGGGCCAGCCGGGACGGCACGCTGCGGCTCGTCGACTCCGCGCGCACGGTCCGGCCCGTGGCGCTGCGCGTCCCGATCAACGTCGCGGAGTTCGCCGCCGACCCGTTCAACGTGAACACGGTCGAGCAGGACATCTTCGCGGTCCGCGACCTGCTCGTGGTGCCGGGCACCGACGGCCTGCGGCTCGTGGCCAGCCACAACCAGTGGGACGTGGCCAACGACTGCTTCTTCCTGCGCGTCTCGGTGGTCGACCTGCCGGGCGGCCGGTTCGACGCGGCGGGCGAGGGGGCGTGGCGCACGCTCTTCGACTCGCGCCCCTGCCTTCCGCTCGGGCTCCAGGGTGACGGCACCCGCGTGCCGACGATCGGCGCGGGCGGGCGCCTCGAGCGCTTCTCCGAGCGCGAGGTCGTCCTCTCCGTCGGCACGTTCGTGAACGACGCGGCGATGACCGGCCAGCCCGACCAGTTCGCCGGCGACTCGGCGCACTACGGCAAGACCGTCGTGGTCGACCTCGAGACCGGGGTGAGCCGGATCCACACGCGCGGCCACCGCAACCCGCAGGGGCTCGCGATGGGGCCCGATGGCCGTCTCTGGAGCACCGAGCACGCCGCGCGGGGCGGCGACGAGCTCAACCTGCTCGCCGCGGGCGCGGATTTCGGTTACCCGCACGTGTCGTACGGCACCTCGTACGGCACGCTCGACTGGCCGATCGGGCCGGCGACGGGGCGCCACGAGGGCTACGTGAAGCCGACCTACGCCTGGGTGCCGTCGATCGGGGCATCGCAGCTCGTGGTGAGCCGCGACAGTGCCTTCGCGCGCTGGTCGGGCGACCTCCTCGTGTCGTCGCTCGCGGCGCAGACGCTCTTCCGTGTCCGGGTCGAGGACGGCCGCACGATCTACGCGGAACCGATCCCGGTGGGGCACCGGCTCCGCGACGTCATCGAGACGGGACGCGGTGCCGTCGCGCTCCTGACGGAGGATGGGTTCCTGATCCTCGTCTCCCCCCTCTCGCTGGACGCCGAGGATCCCGGGCTCATCCCGCGCGAGCGGGGGCAGCTGGTCGCCATGCGATGCCAGGGGTGCCACACGCTGGTCGCGGGCGGCGCCCACGGACTCGGGCCGAACCTCCACGGGATCGTCGGCCGTCGCGTCGGCTCGGCGAGCGGATTCCGCTACTCGCAGGCCCTCGCGTCCCACGGCGGGCGCTGGAGCGAGGAGGCGCTGCGCGCGTTCCTCGCCGACCCGTCCGCGGCGGTGCCCGGGACGACGATGGCGATGGGCGTCACGCTGAGCGCCACCGAGATCGACAACCTGCTCGCGTACCTGCGCACCCTGCGCTGAACGGCGCACGGCCGGGGGCGCGACTGGCGCGCTCCTTGCGTCCGCGTTGCCTCACGCACGCACCGGCCGTCCAGTCGGTGCGCGCGCACGCGAGGACCGTCCGCGGCCGCAGCGGGACCGCCGGCGGTCCCGCGCGTTCTTCCGATCGGAGAGGTGGATGCGCACGCGAGTACTGTTCGTCGAAGGCAACACGGATGGCACGGTGGGGGGCTCGTACTACATCCTCCTCGACCTCCTCCGCAACATCGACCGCGCGCGCTTCGAGCCGATCGCCCTCTTCACGCACGAGAACATCGTCGCCGAGCAGGCGCGGGCGGCGGGCGTCCGCGTGATCATCGCGCCGCCGGCGACGCCGTTCATGTTCCGGCAGCCGTGGCTCAACCGCGCCCTCGCGCCGGTGAAGCGCGGCCGGAACTTCGTGCGGGGCTACGCGGGTGCCGTCGCCGCGCAGACCCGGCTGCTGCGCGACGAGCGGATCGACCTGGTGAACCTCAACAACTCGATCACGGTCAACCACACCTGGATGCTCGCCGCCTGGCGCGCCGGGATCCCGTGCCTCACGCACGAGATGGGGATCAACGAGCACTACTCGCTCGCGTCGCGCGTCCTCGGGAAGCGGCTCGACGCCGTGCTCTGCCTCTCGAACGCGATCCTCGAGGCGCTCGAGAAGGGGGGCGCGCGGTTCCCGAACACCGAGGTGATCTACTCGATCTTCGATCCCAAGCGGTACCGGCACGTCGATGCGCCCGAGACGCTGCGCGCGCGGCACGGCATCCCGGCGGGCGCGCCGGTGATCGGCGTGGTGGGGAACATCAAGGAGTGGAAGGGCCAGGAGACCATCATCCGCGCCACGCACCGGCTGCGGGCCGCCCACCCCGAGCTCCGCTGCGTGCTCGCCGGCGGCAACGCCCCGCGCGACCGCCCCTACCTCGACCGGCTGCACGCCGTGTGCGCCGAGCTCGGGGTCGCCGACCGCGTGGTCTTCGCCGGCTTCCAGGCGAATCCGATCGACTACATGCGCCTGATGGACGTCGTGGTGCACACGTCGACCTCGCCGGAGCCCTTCGGGATCGTGCTCCTCGAGGCGATGCTGCTCGGCAAGCCGCTCGTCTCCACCACCATCGGCGGGCCGGCGGAGGTGGTGGTCGACGGGCGGACCGGCCTGCTCGTGGAGCCCGGGAAGCCGGACGCCCTCGCCGAGGCGGTCGACCGCCTGCTGCGCGACCCGCGGATGGCGGCCGAGATGGGGGCCCGGGGGCGCGAGCGGCTCGACACCGACTTCGGCCTCGACACCACGATGGCGCAGACGATGCGCGTTTACGACCGCATCATGGCGGCGCGCGGGCGCCGCTGAAGAGCGGCGCCGCGCCCCGGGCGCCGCTCAGGCGTTCCGGAGCGCGCGGATGATCGCGCGCGGGTCGCGCACCGAGCCGGCGAGCATCCGGCGCGCCGGGGCGTCGAGGAGCCCCGTCGCGGCGAGCGCCGCGACGTAGAGCCCGAACGCCACCACACGCGCGGCGAGCGCGACGGCCCATGGCGCCGACGCGGGGACCGCGACGGCGGGCGCGATCCAGGCGAGCGTCGCGAGGCCGAGCGGCTTGAGGACGATCCCGACGCCGAGGCCGAGCGGGTAGGCGCGCTCCGAACGCCGCCGCATGACCATGAACTCCATCGCGAAGGCCGCGGCGGTCGCGACCGCCGCCCCCATCGCCGCCCAGCGGGGGATCAGGAGCACGTTGAGGAGCACGGCCAGCACCGCCGCCGAGCTCGTCACGAGCGCGATGTCGCCCGGGCGCTTGGCGATCATCGCCCCGGTCTGCGAGACGTGGCGGAAGCAGAAGAACACCATGGCGACGGCGAGCACCGGGATCGGCCGGTCGGCGTCGCGGAAGGCGGGGCCGAGGAGCAGGTGGATCGCGTCGGTCGCGAAGAGCGCGGCGCCGAGCGCCGCCGTGATCACCACGAGCACGTACTGCTGGAGGATCGCGCGGAGGATCGGCGGCGCGCCGGCGCCCTCCCGCTGGTGGATCTCCAGCGCCTTCGCGCTCCAGATGGAGTTGAAGGGCCCGTCGACGAACATCGCGATGAGCAGGGCGAACTTGTAGCTGAGCGCGTACACGCCCACGACCGCCAGCGAGTGGTAGGCCCGGAGGAAGTAGCGGTCGGAGAAGTGCAGGACGAAGCTCCCGAGGTTGCTCGCGACGAGCGGCGCGCCGAACGCGAGCAGGTCACGGGCATGCCGGCCCACGAACCGCAGGCCGGTGGCGCGGAACATCCCCCAGGCGAGCACGCTCCCCACGATCGCCGCGGAGAGGATCGCGCTGTAGAAGATGCCCGCCACCCCGAGCCGGAGTCCCACCACGAAGAGGATGTTGAGCCCGAGCCCGAGGAGGAGCCGCACGGTGTTCGCGGAGACGAGCGTCGCCGAGCGCTGCTGCGCCTGCAGGTACACGCCGGGGATGTCCCCGAGCGCGCCGATCACGAAGGAGAGCACCGCCAGCCGGACGAAGATCGTGGGCTCGTTCGGCCCCAGCAGGAGCGTGGAGATCCAGGGGGCGAGCACCGTCCCGGTCACCGTGATCGCACCGAAGATGCCGAGCACGAGGAAGGTCGCGGTGCTCATCACGGCGCCGCGCTCCGCCTCGTCGTCGTACTGGTAGTAGAGCCGCAGCACCGCCTGCCGGATCCCGAGGCCGGCGAGCATCCCGAGGATGTCGGCGCTGAGCGAGAGGATCTCGAGGATGCCGTAGTCGCGCGTGGTCAGCAGGCGCGTGTAGACCGGCAGCTTGATGAAGCCGGCCAGGCGCGAGAGCACGTTGCCCAGGAAGTACACGAGCCCGTGCTTCACGGTGCTCGCCATGTAGCCGCCGCGGCCGGCGGGACGCCGTGCCTCGCCGCCCGCCGGTGCCGCGTCGCTCGCGTCGGTCATGGTTGATCGCTGGTGGTGGGCCCACGGGCCGTCGCCTGACGGGCGTGCAAGATACGTGCGCCGCGGAGCGCTCGGCACTGCGGGTCCCGGGGCGGCGCGCGGGCACGGAACCTGCCCACCTGTGGCGCGCCCTCCTCCGACGCAGATTGCACGCATGAACGTCGCCCGCCTCCTCTGGGACGCCGCCGCCGCGCATCCCGACCGCATCGCCATCGCCGAGGATGACACCGCCTGGACGTACCGGGCGCTCCGCGATCGCGCCGGCGCCATCGCGACGGCACTCGCCGCGGCGGGCATCGGGCGCGGCGACCGCGTGGCGGTGCTGCTGCCGCACGGCGCCGATGCCGCGGCCGCCTTCTACGGCGCGACCGCCACCGGCGCCGTCGTCACGCTCCTCAACTGGCTCTACCGACCGCGGCAGGTCGAGCACGCCCTCGCGCAGGTCGACGTCGCCGTGCTGCTCACCAGCGACGAGTGGCTCGGCCAGCAGCCCCGCGCGCTCGAGACGGGAGCGCGGCTGCTCCGGATCGAGTCCGTCGGAGCGACGGGGACTGCCGCCCCGGCGGAGTGCGAGGCGGCCGCGGCGGCCCAGATCACCTTCACCTCCGGCTCCACTGGCGGCCCGAAGGCCGTCGTGATGAGCCACGACAACCTGCTCGCCGGGATCCGCACGGTCGTCGACTACCTGGGGATCACCGCGGCGGACCGCATCGCGAGCGTGCTCCCGTTCAGCTTCGTCTACGGCTTCAACCAGCTCAACTGCGCCCTCGCGACGGGCGCACGCCTGGAGATCGTGCGCAGCACGCTGGCGGCGGAGATCGTCGCCGCGCTCCGGCGCAACGCCTGCACCGTGCTCGCCGCCGTGCCGCCGCTGTGGATGCAGCTGCTCCGCGTGCGCGACTTCGCCGAGCCGCTGCCGTCGCTGCGGATCCTCACCTGCGCGGGCGGGCGGCTCAGCCCCGAGGGCGTCCGCGGCCTCCGGCAGGCCCAGCCCCAGGCGGCGCTCTTCCTGATGTACGGGCTCACGGAGGTCTTCCGCAGCACCTTCCTGCCGCCCGACGAGGTCGACGCGCATCCCGACTCCATGGGACGTGCCGTGCCCGGCTCGGCGGTCTACGTCCTCCGCGACGACGGCACGCCCTGCGACGTCGGCGAGGTCGGCGAGCTCGTGCACGCCGGTCCCACCGTCGCGCTGGGCTACTGGAACGACCCCGAGGCCACCGCACGGACGTTCCGGCCCAACCCGACCGCGGACGCGCGCATCCCGTCGCTGGCGCGGGCCGTGCACTCGGGGGACCTCGTGCGCCGCGACGCGGAAGGACGGCTCTACTACGTCGGCCGGCGCGACCGCATGATCAAGACGCTCGGGTTCCGCGTGAGCCCCGACGAGATCGCGGACGTGATCTACGCGTCGAAGCAGGTGGCCGAGGCGGTGATCACGTCCGAGCCCGACGAGGCGCGCGGCGAGCGGATCGTCGCACACGTGGTGCTCGCGCCCGACGGCGCCCTCGAGGTCCTGCGCCGCTGGTGCGGCGTCGAGCTGCCCCGGCACATGCAGCCGGCGCGCTGGGACGTCCGCACCGCCATCCCCCGCAACGCCAGCGGGAAGCACGACCTGCAGGCGCTCGGTCGACCCGAGGCGCGCCCCGGCTAGGCCGCCTCGGCGAGACTAGGCCGGCACGGCGACCGCCGCGGACGGGCGGCGGAGGACCTCGTCCACGGCGGGGCCCATCGGCCCGAACTCGAAGCGGTCCAGCAGCGAGGCGAGGCGCGCCAGCACACGGGACTGGCCTCCGTAGTGCCGGATGCGCGTCAGCACCGGGACCGCGAGCCGCGGCTGGCCGGGGTCCCACTCCCACGGGTGGATGTAGAACGTGCCCGGCGCGGCGCGGCGCTCGGACTCGCGGAGCGCGGCATGCACGAGCGCCGGCGGCAGGAGCCGGAAGTACGCGCCACCGGCGGCCGGGATGGTCCGGCCCGCCAGCTGCAGCGTCGCCGGCGGGAACTCCACGAGCGGGCCCGCCGCGCGCCGCAGCACGTGCGGATCGCGCGCGCCGCCCACGTAGCCGTATCCCGCACGCGTCACCGGGAAGAGGGAGGAATCGTACCGGTGTCCCTCCTCCACGAGGATGTCGAGCGCCCATTCGGTGCCGCGCACGATCGAGAAGCTCGG
>CAZPJF010000005.1:0-24113 GCA_964586095.1 uncultured Gemmatimonas sp.
GAGCGCGAGGAGGACCGGGGGGATTCGCATGCCGAACCAACACCGGCCGGGGGTGCGCGGTTCCGGATCGCGCGCCCGGCGCAGCGAAGCGCGCACCGAGCGGCGCACCGAGCGGCGCACCGAGCGGCGCAGCGAGCCGCTCGCGGTCGCGTTCACGGCGCCGAGAGTTCGCGCGACCACGCCGCGATCGCGCGCTCGAAGTAGTTCGCGCTGAACAGGCGCCACTCGCCCAGCGCCTCCGGGATCCGGAACGCCGCCGCGGCCTCGGCGGGCGGCGTGCCCGCCGCGTGTGCGCGGCGCGCCGCCGCCTCCACCAGGTCGAGCACCGTCACGTAGCGGTCCAGGTCCGCCGCCGACGCGAGCGCCCCGTGCCCGGGCACGAAGTCGCTCCCGCCGCCCGTGCGCAGCGCGCGGACGCTCGCCATCAGCCGCGACGGGATCGCATCCACGAAGTTGGGGAACATCCCGTTCCAGTGCAGGTCGCCCGCGTACACCACGCGCGGCTCCTCCACGTGGACGCTCACGTCGGAGCGCGTGTGGCCGCCGCGGGGCACGATCGAGACGCGCCGGCCACCGAGGTCGAGGACGGTCGGGTCGTCCGGCCCGAGCATCGTCGCGCGCTGCAGCAGCGCCACCGGCGCCTCTCGGTTCCGGGCGGCGGCCGTGTCGCGCGTCTCGTTCGTGGCGAGGAGCACCACGTCGGCGGTGTCGAACACGCCGCGCACGCCGGCGGCGTGGTCGGCATGGTAGTGCGTGACCACCACGTGCGTCGGGGCGCGGCCAGTGAGGGCACGGGCCTGCGCCGCCATCCACCGCGCTCCCTGGTCCGTGTTGAACGCCTCCACCACCAGCACCCCCGACCGCCCGGCGACAATCCCGCCGTTGCTCAGCGTGGTGCGGTCGCCGGAGAGCGGGTCGGAGATGAGCGCCCAGCAGCCGTCGGCGACGGCCACGAGGCGGCCCCACGGCTCCTGCGCGACCACGGCGCGCCCCTGCGGGGCACGCAGCGCCGCCGCCCAGGCCGCCCGTGCGGCCGCCGGGAGCGCCGCGGCGCCGAGCGCGAGATGCGCGGCGCAGCTCCCGGCGGTCCGCAGGAACCCGCGCCGGTCAGAGGGCATCGACGCGCTCCACCGCGGCCGCGAGCACGTTCACCCCATGCACGATGTCCTCCGGCCTGCTGTACTCGCGCGGCGAGTGGCTGACCCCCCCGACGCTCGGGACGAAGATCATCCCCATGGGGCAGATGTGCGCGAGCTCCTGCGCGTCGTGCCCCGCCCCGCTCGGCATCCGCTGGTGCGGGAGCGCGAGCGCGTCCGCGCTCGCGTCGATGATCTCCATGAGGCGCGGGTCCGCCATCGCGGGCGTGCTGCTCACCGTCTCGCGGAACGCGAACCGCGTCCCCGTCGCCTCACCGATCTCGGCGGCGATCCGCTGGAAGCGCGCGGCGAAGCGGTCGACCTTGGCCGCGTCGAGGTCGCGGAGGTCGATCGTCATCAGCACCTCGCCCGGGATCACGTTCGGCGTGTTGGGCTTCGGGATGACGCGCCCCACCGTGCCCACCTGCCGCCCCGGCTCCCCGCGGATCGCCTCGTTGATCGCGACCGTGAACCGCGCCGCCGCGAGCATCGCGTCCTGCCGCTGGTCCATCGGCGTGGCGCCGGCGTGGTTGGCGAAGCCCGTGATGGTGACCTCGTACCAGCGGAGCCCCACGATGCCGAGCACCGTGCCGATGGTGAGGCCCGCCCTCTCGAGGTTGCCGCCCTGCTCGATGTGCAGCTCGAGGTAGCAGTGCGCGCTCCCCTTGGCGCGGGCCGCGGCGGCGAGCCGGCTCACGTCGCCGCCGAGGCGCGCGATCCCCTCGCGGTGGGTGAAGCCCGAACGCGCCGCCTGGTCGAGGTCGACGGTGGCGCCCATCCCCGCCGCGAACTTGCTGCCGATGGTGCCCCCCTCCTCGTTGGCCCAGCAGACGACCTCGAGTGGATGCCGGAGGCGCGTGGCGCGCTCGCGCAGCGCGCGCGCCACAGCGATCGCGCCGAACGTCCCCACCGGGCCGTCGAAGTTGCCGCCGTCGGTGACCGAATCCACGTGCGACCCGATGATGATCGGCGGCTGCGCGTCCTCGCGGCCCGCGAGCCGGCCGAGGATGTTCCCCGCGGCGTCGATGCGCGGCGCGAGGCCCGCCTCGCGGAAGAGGTCGAGCGTGAAGGCGCGGCCCGCGAGGTCGGCGTCGGAGTAGGCGACGCGGTTGATGCCGCCCGCCGTGCGGCCGACGGCGTTGAAGCGCGTGAGCCAGGCGTTCACCTGCGCCGCGTCGCGCAGGCGCGGCGCGGTGCGCGGCCACGCGGGGTCCGCGCCCGCCACGGAGCGCGGAGACGCCACGGCGGCGCCCGGCGTCCCGCGCGCGGCGATCGCCGCCGCGGCCCCCAGCACGAACTCGCGTCGCCGCATCCGCTCACTCCTCGAGGCCGTCGAGCCCCTTCAGCAGGTTGGTGAAGAAGGTCACCGCCACCGCGTAGTCCTCCACGCGGATCCGCTCGTTCACGCCATGCACGCGCGCCACATCCCCCTCGCCGAGCGGGACGGCGAGGAAGCGGAAGACACGGTCGGAGTGCGCGTTCCAGTACTTGGCGTCGGTCCCGCCCATCACGAGGTACGGGAGCACCGGCACGCGCTCCCCCGGCGCCATCGCACGGATCGTGCGCGCGATGAGCCCGAAGGCCGGCGACGCCGGATCGGAGACCGGCGAGGGATCGGTGCGCGCGCTGTCGGTCGGCGCCACCGTGATCAGCGTGTCGGCGATCACGGCGCGCACGCGGTCCATCACCGTCTGCTGCGTCTCGCCCGGCGCGATGCGGAAGTTCACCACCGCGCTCGCCTCCGGCGGCAGCACGTTGTCCTTGATCCCCGCCGCCAGCATGGTCGGCGAGGTGGTCGTGTGCATCAGCGCGGCGCCCATCGGGGTGCGGCCGAGCGTGCGCTCCACGAGCGGCGCGGTGAGCCAGAGGTTGCCGAGCACCAGGCGCTGCGCGAACGGCGCGTAGGGTGCCATCGCCTCGAGCATCCCGCGCGTGGGACCGTCGAGGTCGATCGGGAAGGGCTCGGCCTCGAGCGCCGCGATCGCGCGCGCGAGCGCGCCCACCGCGGTGCGGCCCGGCGGCATGGAGGAGTGTCCGCCCTGCGCCCTGGCCGTGAGCCGGAGCGAGAGATAGCCCTTCTCCGCGATGCCGACGATCGCCGCGCGCCCCGGCATGCCGGGGAGCACGCCGCTCGCGAGGAAGCCGCCCTCGTCGAGCACCAGCGCCGGGCGCACGCCGCGCGCGACGAGCGTGTCGACCATCGCGCGCGCGCCGAAGCGGCCACCGACCTCCTCGTCGTGCCCGAAGGTCAGGTACACGGTGCGCGGCGGCCGGTAGTCCGACGCGACGAGCCCTTCCACCGCTTCGATGGCCGCGAGCACGGTCGTCTTGTCGTCGAGCGTGCCGCGGCCCCACACGTAGCCGTCCGCGACGGCGCCCGAGAAGGGCGCATGCGTCCACTCGGCGAGGTTGGGCTCGGGCACCGGCACCACGTCCATGTGCCCCATCAGCACGATGGGCGCCGTGGTGGTGTCGGTCCCGGGCCAGGTGTAGAGGAGGCTCAGGCCGTTCACCGTCTCGCGCCGCAGCGCCGCGTGCGCGCGCGGGAAGGCGCGGGCGAGGAAGTCGTGGAAGCCGAGGAAGGCCGCCGTGTCGACGGGCGCACCGGAGGCGTAGGAGACGGTCGGGAAGCGCACCGCCTCACCGAGCCGCGCGGCGGCCACCGCAGCGTCGATGGCGACGGGCGGGGCGGCGGCCGCGGGCTCGGCCGGCGCAGGGAGCATCAGCGTGCGCGCCACGAGGATCGCGGCCAGGAGCAGCGTCGCGCCGACCAGCGCGAGGAAGAGGCGCTTCACGGGACTCGGGTTGGGGGGGTGACGGGAATCTACGATCGGCCGGACGGATCGCGACCTGCCCGCCGGCCGGTGACGCAGCGCCAGGCGAGACGACCTCGGGCGCGGCCACCGTGGCCACCGCAGGGCCGACCGGCGCGGTAGCGCGATCAGGGCGTGGCCACGAGCTTTCGCCGGCGTCGGCGCCTGCCGGCGTCGACGCCCCCGCCCTCGCGAACTCGTCCTCGATCCGATGCGCCTCCCCTTCGCGCCACGCCGCATCCTCATCGGCGCGAGCTACCACGCCCCGCTCACCGCCTTCATCCGGGCGCGCCGCCCGGACCTCGACCTGCGCGGCGCCCCGCACTCGGCCCTCACCGCCGCCGACCTCGCCTGGGCGGAGGCCTACGTCGGCTTCCGCCCCCCGCCGCAGGCGACCACCATGGGGAACGTCCGCTGGGTGCACTGCACCGGCGCCGGCGTGGACGCATGGCTCGGCGACAGCCCGCTCGACCCCGCGATCCTCCTCACCCGCACGAGCGAGTCCTTCGGCCCGTTGATCGCCGAGTGGGCCGTGGCACGCGTGTTCGCGGTGCAGCAGCAGCTCCGCGACCTCGACGCGGCGCAGCGCGAGGGGCGCTGGGCCCCGCGGGACATCGCGCGGGTGGCCGGCACGCGGGCGCTCGTGGTGGGCACCGGCGACATCGGCCGCGCGATCGCGCGCGCGTTCCACCCGCTCGGCATCGCCTGCACGGGCGTCTCGCGCAGCGGGCATCCGGTGGACGCGCCCTTCGAGGCGGTGCACCGCGTCACCGCGCTCCCCGATCTCGCGGGCGCGTGCGACTGGCTCGTGCTCGTCATCCCGTCCACGGCGAACACGCGGCACCTGGTCTCGCGCGCGGTGCTCGCGCGGTGCCGCGGCGCCGTGCTGCTCAACGCCGGGCGTGGCGCGGTCGTGGAGGAGGCCGCGATCCCGGAGGCGCTCGACCGAGGATGGCTCCGCGCCGCGGCGCTCGACGTCTTCGAGACCGAGCCCTTGCCGGGCGACTCGCCGCTCTGGCGCGACCCGCGCGTCATCGTCTCGCCGCACCTCTCGGGGCTCACCACGCCCGAGGGCGCGGGGGCGGGCTTCCTCGCCTGCCTCGCCGAGCTCGAAGCGGGTCGGCTCCCGCCGTGGCAGGTGGACCGGGTGGCCGGGTATTGACCGCATGACCTCCGCGGCGCGCGCGGCGGCAGCGACCCTCCTCCTCGGTGCGCGGCTCTCCGCGGCGCGACCCTGACGTTCGCGGTGCGGAACGTGCTCCTCTCGACGCGCTACCCCGCCGGCGACCCGGAAACCGGGAGCTTCGCCTTCGGGACCGTGCAGCGGGGCGACCGGTTCACGCCGGCGCTGCCGCGGACCTTCGCGCTGCGCGTGGACCTCGCCCCCTGAGTCGGGGGGTACGCACGCGGCACGGACGCCGCGGGGGCGCGCGCCCCCGCGGCGCCGCGATCACGGGCAGAGGAACCCGCTCAGCACCCCGCCCAGGTTGACGCAGCCGCCCGAGGACGAGAGCGTGCCGAGCGCGACGGTGTTGGAGCCGGTGAAGAGCTGCAGCACCCCCGTGATCGTGAGCGTGCGCGCCACCGCGACGTTCAGCTGCCCGCGCTGGTTCACCGGGCCGTTGACCATCGCCGTCGCATTCACGCTCATCGTCCCCAGGTTGTCGAGGAGCCCGGCGGTGAGCGCGCGGGTCCCGCCGCTCCCCGAGTTGACCTCGAGGACACCGCCCGCCGCGTTCGTCAGCGTGGCCGTTCCCGCCGACAGGCTCGTGGCGTAGCCGCCGTCCTGCGCCTCGAGGCGCACGGTGCCCTCGTTCACGAGGCCCCCGCCGAGGGTGGCCGTTGCGGTGCCTCCGGCCGCATTGCCGCGGACCCAGAGGAGCCCACCCGTCGCGTTGGTGACGGGCGTCGGCACGCTCGCGTCGCCCTCGAGCAGGAGGCGTCCGCTGTTGGTGAGACTGGCCGGCGCCAGCACACCATCGAGCACCCGCACCGAGTCCGACGCGCCGATGAGCAGCGGCTCGGGGAGCACCGTGGTCGCCGAGAAGGTGACGCGTGGCTGCAGGGTGGCCGGCGCGAACCGGACCGTCGGCGCGCCGGTCGTGATGAACCGCCCGTTGCCCGAGATGAGCCCGGCGCGCACATCGACATCGCCGCCGCTCACGGTGAGGGACCGCGTGCCGAGCGCGATGACGCTGGACGCGAGCGTCGTGAACGACGCCGGCGCGCCGGCCTGCGTGACCTGGATGTCGCCGCTGGTGGCCGTGATCGTGCCGCCGTTGACGTGCACCGCGCCGGCGCGCGCCAGCGTGACGTCGGTCGCCACGTTGATCGCGCCCGCGTTGTCGAGGGCCACCGCGAGTGTCCGGGTGCCGCCGCTGCCCGTGAGGATGGCCACCGTGCCCGTCGCCTGGTTGGCCAGCGCATCCGCCGACAGCGTCACGGCGTATCCGCCGTTGATGGTGGTGAGTTCGACCAAGCCCGCATTGGAGAGGGGCTGCTCGAAGGTCGCCGTCGCGGCGCCGCCGGCCGCCGACCCTCGCACCCGCAGCGTCCCCGACTGCGTGAAGCTCGGCGCGCCGATCGTCGCCGCCCCTTCCATCAGCAGGAGCCCGAGGTTCGTGAGGCTCGGCGGCGCGAACCGGCCGTCGAGGAGCCGGAGCGAATCGCCGGCGGGGATCGTGAACGCGTCCGGCACCACGGTGCCGGCGGAGAGCGTGAGGCGCGGCTGGATCGACGCCGTGGTGAACCGCACGGTCGGCGTACCGGTCGTGGTGATGAAGGCGTCGCCGCCGCTCACGAGCCCGCCGCGCAGCTCGAGCTCGCCGCCGCTCACCGTCCAGGTGCGGTTCGCACCGAGCGCGACGGTGCCCGCGTTCGTGAAGCTGGGCGCCGTGCCCGACTGCGAGAGCGTGAACGTGCCGCCGCCGACGGTGATGGTCCCGGTGTTGACGTGCGCCGCGCCGGGGCGCGCGAGCGTGAAGGCGGTGCCCGTCGTGACCGCGCCCGCGTTCTCGAGGACGGCCGCGAGCGTGCGCGACCCGCCGGCGCCCGGTTCGACGAGGAGGGACGCGCCCGCGGCGTTCTGCAGCGCCCCGTTCGCGACGGTCAGCTGCGCGACATAGCCACCGTCGATGCTGGTGAGGCGCACGGTGCCGGCGTTGGTGAAGCCGTTCGTGATCGTCGGCGTCGCCGCGCCGCCGGCGGCCGACCCCCGCACGCGGATCTCGCCGAGCGCGTCCATCGTCAGCGCGGTCGTCACCGTCGTCGCGCCCTCGAGCAGCAGGAGCCCGGCGTTGAGCAGGTTCGCCGGCGCGATGGTGCCGTCGAGCAGCCGCAGCGAGTCGCCAGTGGGGATCGTGAACGTCGACGGCACCGTCGTGGTGGCGGAGAAGGTCAGCCGCGGCTCCACGTCCGACGGCGTGAAGTTCACGAAGGGCGCGCCGGTGGTGATGAGGCGACCGCTGCCGCCCGTCACCGATCCGGCGAGCAGGTCGAGGATGCCGCCGCTCACCGTCCACGTGCGGGTCGGCGCGAGTGCGACGACGCCGCCCGCGCCATTGAGGAACGACGGCGTCGTGCCCGACTGGGTCAGCGTGAGGTTCCCCCCAGCGACGTCGATCGTGCCCGTGTTGAGATGCTGGGCGCTCGCCGCGTTCATGGCGAGCGAGGTCCCCAGCTGCACCATGCCGCGATTGTCCAGCACGGCCGTCAGGGTGCGCGATCCCCCCGCGCCGGTGAGCACGCTCAGCATCCCGCCCGTCTCGTTGACCAGTGTGCCGCCCACCGTGAGCTGCGAGACGTACCCGCCGTCGATGCTGGTGAGCTCGATCAGCTGCGTGTTCGTGAAGCCGTTCACAAAGGTGGGCGTCGCACCGCCGCCCGCGGCCGAGCCCCGCACCCGGACGGTCGAGCCCGGACCGGTGGTGAACGCCGTCGTGAGCGACGTCGCGCCCTCGAGGATCAGCAGGCCGTCGTTCTGCAGCGTCGTGTTGTTGAAGGTGCCGTCCAGGAGCCGCAGCGAATCGCCGGCCGCGATGGTGAACGCGGCCGGCAGCACGGTCGACGGCCCGAAGGTGAGCCGGGGCTGCACATCCGGCGGGGCGAAGTCCACCGTGGTGGTGCCGGTCGTCACGAGGAACCCGTTCCCGCCGGTGACGGCGCCCTGTGTCAGGTCGAGGGCGCCGTTCGCGATTGTCCAGGTGCGGCTGGCCCCGAGGGCCACCACGCCGCCGGCCGCGTTGGTGAAGCTCGGCGACGTGCCCGACTGCGAGAGCGTGAGGTTGCCGCCGCCCACGGAGATCGTGCCGCCGTTCACGTGATCCGCGTCGGGGCCGTTGAGCGTGGTGGGCACCGCGAGCGTCAGGGTGCCCTGGTTGTCGAGCGTCGCGGTGAGCGTACGGCTGCCGCCCGCGCCGGCGAGCACCGCGAGGGTCGCGCCGGTCGCGTTCTGCAGGGCGCCGCCGGTCACGGTGAGGCGCGACAGGTACCCGCCGTCGATGCTCGTGAGCTCGAGCAGGCCCGCGTTGACGAGGCCGGAGGTGAACGTCGGCGTGGCACCACCGCCCACGCTCGACCCGCGCACCCGCACCGTGGACACCGCGCTCGTCACGAGCGCCGTGTTAAGCGTCGTCGCGCCCTCCAGGAGGAGCAGGCCCGCGACCGTGAGCGAGGTGCCGGTCCACGAGCCGTCGAGCAGGCGCAGCGAGTCCCCGGCGGGGATCGTGAAGTCGAGCGGCACCTCGGTCGTCGCAGAGAAGGTGAGCCGGGGCTGCACGGTCGCGGTGGTGAAGGCGACGATCGTGGTGCCGGTGGTGACGAGGAAGCCGCTCCCGCCGCTCACGAGGCCGTCGGCGATGTCGAGCACGCCGCCGCCCACCGTCCACGTCCGGCTCGCGGAGAGCGCCACCACCCCGCCGGCCACGTTGGTGAAGCTCGGCCCGGTGCCGCTCTGCGTGACCGAGAGGTTGCCCCCCGCCACATTGATCGTGCCGCTGTTCACGTGCTGCGCGCTCGCGCCGTTGAGCGTCGTCGCGACCGCGAGGTCCACCGTGCCCGCGTTCTCCAGCTCGAGTGTGAGCGTCCGCGATCCGCCGGCGCCGGCGAGCGTCGCGAGCGTCGCGCCCGCCGCGTTCACGAGCGGCCCGCCCGGCACGGTCAGCGACGTCGCGTACCCCCCGTCGATGCTCGTGAGCTCGATGCGCCCGGAGTTGGTGAAGCCGTTGGTGATCGTCGGCGTCGCGCCGCCCCCGGCCGCCGAGCCCCGGACACGGATCGTCGCGGTGGGCACCGTGGTCAGCGCGGTGGTGAGCGTGGTCGCGCCCTCCAGCAGCAGCACGCCCTGCACCAGCAGCGTGGTGTTCGCGAAGGTGCCGCCGTCGAGCCGCAGGGAGTCTCCCGTGGGCACGACGAAGTCGGCCGGGACGGTCGTCGTCGCCGAGAGCGTGAGCCGCGGCTGGACCACGTCGGGGGTGAAGTCGATGGTCGTCGACGCGCCGGTCACGAGCCACCCGTTCCCGCCGCTCACGAGCCCGTTCACGAGGTCGAGCAGGCCACCGTTCACGGTCCAGGTGCGGCCGCTCCCGAGCTGCACCACGCCGCCATCGTTCGTGAAGCTGGGCGTCGTCCCGCTCTGCGTGAGGGTGAGGTTCGCGGCCGTGAGGTCGATCACCCCGCTGTTGACGTGCGCTGCGCCCGCGCGGCCCAGCGTCGTCACCACGCCGACGGTCACGAGGTTCCGGTTGTCGAGCGCGAACGCGAGCGTACGCGCCCCGCCGCTGCCCGGCACCGTCGTGAGCGTCCCCTCGTTCACGAGCACGCCGTTGGTGACCGTCAGCGACGACGCGTACCCGCCATCCTGCGACGTGAGGCTGATGAGCCCCCCGTTGGTGAAACCGTTCGCGACCGTCAGCGCGGCCGTGCCTCCGCTCGCCGCCCCGCGCACGGTGAGCGTGCCCCCCGCCGCGTTGGTGAAGGCGTTCGGCAATGACGCCGTCCCGCGCGTCTCGAGGCTGCCGGCGTTGTGCAACGGCAGGCCGAGCGCCGCACCCGTGAGCAGCATCGACCCGGTGTTCACAAGCACGCCGGGACCGGCCAGCGCCCCGCTCCCGGTCACGGGAAGCGCCCCGCCCGGGAGCACGAACAGCGAGTCGGACACCGTGAGCGTGCTGGCGCCGTGCTGCAGCGTCTTGAGGCCGGTGCCGCCACCCAGCACCACGCGCGCCACCGACGCGGACACGTCGAGCGTGACCGTGTAGGTGCCGTCGAGCGCGATGGAGACCGTGTCGCTCGTGATCGGCGCGCGGCCCAGGCTCCAGTTGGAGCCGGCGCTCCAGGCACCGCCCGCCGGGTTGGTCCACACGTTGCCGAGCGCCGCCACCGGCCCGAGCGCCGAGACCGCGCCGGCGCCGTAGGTCACCGCGGACTGCAGGGGAGCGGCCGCGGTGATGGTCGAGAACGCGCCCGTGCGCGCGCCGTGCAGGAGGACCGGGAAGCTCGACGCCGCCGCCGGCACGAATCCGCCGAAGAGGCCGAGGTCGAGCGTGCCACCGAGCGTCGTCGCGCCGGTGACGACCAGCTGGTCGTGCTCGGTCTGCGCGAGCGCGCCGCCGAGATCGAGCGCGATCGTGCCGGACGTGTTGAGCGTGCCCGTGATGCGCAGCACCATCGGCGTCCCGGGCAGCAGGCGGATGAGCCCCGCGTTGACGACCGCCCCGTCGATCGTGCGTGAACCGCCCGAGCCGGGGAACGGCTCGACGATCCCGCCCACCGCGTTGTCGAGTGCACCGCTGCCCAGCGCCAGCAGCGCGCCGTGCGGCCCGCTCCCGCCGCTCGTCAGTTGCAGCGTGCCCGCATTCGTCATGCCGTTGTCGAGGATGAGCTCCGCGTCGCCGGTCGCGTCCTCGCCGGCGATGCGCAGGATGCCGCCGACCGCGTTCGTCAGGGGCGCGTTCACGAACGAGACCGCCGCGGTCTCGAGAAGCCCCTGGTTCTGCAGCGCCTGCGCCCCGAACGTCGCCGCCCGCAGCACGAGCGTGCCGGTCGCGAGATTCGTGAGCGTGCCGGCGCCGGCGACCGTGGTGTTGCGCAGCAGGACGGTGAGGCCGGCGTTCGTCCACGCGCCCGGCACCTGCAGCGTCACGCCGTCGAACGTGAGGGCCCCCGTCCCCGAGGGCGACGTGCCGAGCGTGGCGGTGCGGCCATTGACGACGAGCGCGGCACCGGCGCCGATCGCGACCGTGCCGAAGAGGCCGAAGTCGGAGGTGGGCGACGTCTGCGTGACCGTCATCGTGCCCGCCGCGATCGTCAGCGGACCCGAGGTGACATGGACGGCGTCCAGCCCCCCGACGAGCAGGTCCGCGCCCACGTTCATGGTCCCGAGGTTCACGAGCGCGCCGGCGATCGCGCGGACACCGCCGCCCCCCGGCGCGATCGTCACCGTGCCTCCTTCTTCGTTGCGCAGCGTGGGCGCCTCGACCGTGGCGTTGAATGCGCCGTCGGTGCTCGTGAGCTCAAGCGTTCCAGTGTTGACCAGGTCGCCGGCGACGCCGAGCGTCGCCGAGGCCACCGGCCCGCCACTCACGCGCGTCGTCGAGCCGGGGAAGGTGGCCAGCCCGCCGGTGAACTGCGCGAGGCCGCTCGCGTTCAGCGTCCCGCGCTGCTGGACCGGGAGACTGACCGAACCGTCGATCACGCGCATCAGGCCGCGTTGGTCGAGCGAACCCGTGCCGCCCACGAGTCCGTTCACGACCACCAGCTCCCCGGTCGTTTCCACGCGGACGCGGCCAGCGACCGAGAGGATGTGGTCGGCGACCTCGACGGTCTGCACGCCGGGGCCACCGCCCACGTCGAGCGCACCGATCGACGCGTTGACGTCGAGTGACACGGTATACGTCCCCGCGAGCGCGATCACCACGCTGTCCCCGGCGATCGGTACACGGCCGAGACTCCAGTTGGCGGCCGTGCTCCAGCTGCCGCCGGCCGGGTTCGTCCAGGCGTTCACGGTCGCGCCCGCGAGCGGACCGTTCACGGTCACCGCGGTGGCGCCGTAGGTCGGCGTCCCCTGCAGCGGCGGCGCCGCGTTCACCGTCGCGAACGTCCCGCTTCGCGTGCCGAACGTGAGCACGTCGAACGTCGTCCCTGCGGTCGGCACGTACCCGCCGATGAGGCCGACGTCGAGCACGCCGGCCAGCGTCGCGAGCCCCGTGACCGTGAGCCGGTCATGCTCGGTGCCCGCCGCGAGCCCGCCGATCTCGAGCGCCACGGAGCCGCTGGTGTTGAGCGCGCCGTTCACCACGAGCTCGCCCGCGGTCCCCGGTGCGACGTCGATCAGGCCCTGGTTGAGCACCGGCCCCACGATCGTGCGCGCGCCGCCGCCGTTCCCGGGCAGCGACCGGATCGTGCCGGCCGCCGCGTTGGTGAGCGTGCCGGCGCCGATCGCGAGCGACGCCCCGAGCGCACGCGGTGCATCCGCCTGGTTGCCGAGCTCGATCGTGCCGCTGTTCGTGAAGCCGTTCGCGAGCGTGAGCGTGCTCGCGCCCGTCTCCGGCCCGATCCCGCCCACGCGCAGTACGGCGCCGCTGTTCATCGAGAAGCCGCCCGTCACGCCGCTCAGGCCGCTCGCCTCCACGAGGCCGCTGTTGGCGACGTTCGACAGGATCGACGCGCCGAGCAGGCGCAACGTCGCGCCCGGCGTCACGGCCACGGTGCCGCCGCCGTTCAGGGTGCCGCCGCTCGCCTGCACCCAGCTCCCCGCCGTGAGCCCCAGCACCTGCCCGCCCGCGATCGTGACCGTGCCCGAGTTGACCAGGAGGGGCGCCGCCCCGGCGATGCCCACGCTGAGCGTCGCGCCCACGCTGATCGTGCCGCTGTTGCTGTTGGCCTCGTCCAGCAGCGTCATCACGCCCGGGGCCGCGACGGTGACCTGGCCGAGGTTCACGAGCGCGCCGAAGAACGAGCGCCCGCCGCCGCTGCCGACGGCGAGGAGCAGCGTGCCGCCGACGTCGTTCACGAGCGTGCCGCCGCCGATGGCCAGCCCCGCCTCGTAAGCCCCGTCGGTGGCCGTGAGCTCGATGAGCCCATGGTTGATGAAGCCGTTCGCGACGGGGAAGGTGAACGAGCCGGCTCCCTCGTTCGCCTGCACGCGGATCACCGAGGTCGCGGTGGTCGTGAGCGCGCCGGCGATGGCCGACGCGTCGCGGCGGACCAGGATCGTCCCGGCGTTCATGATCGGCATCGCGATGCCGCCGCCCAGCATCGACACGAGCCCACCGTTCTCGAGCGTCCCGGGTCCGCCGACCACCGCGTCAGTCGACGTGAGGAGCCTGCCCGTCGGCTCCACCTGCAGCGCCTCGGTCACGAAGAGGACGCGGGGCCCCGGCACGTCGAGCGTCGCCGTCGCGCCCGGCGCGCCGACGATGATCCGTGCCACCGTGGCATCGACGTCGAGCGTCACCTGGAACCCGCCCGGCGTCGTGAGGAGCACGGTGTCACCCGGCACGGGCGCGCGGCCCAGGCTCCAGTTCGCCGCCACGCTCCACGGGCCGCCGAGGGCGTTCACCCACGTGTTCTGCCCGGCGCTCCCGCCCCCCGCCACGTCGAACGGCGCGCTGGGCCCCGACACCGCGCCCTCGATGCCCGCCCGGAGCTGGTACGCGACGCCGGGCAGGTTCACCGTGAGGTCGGCGAACGTCGCGATCCCGCCCACGGCCGCCACCGTCGTCGTGCCGCCCAGCGTCGCCCCGGTCGGGTTGTTGGCGAGCCCGATGTCCACGTTCCCCGTGAAGTTCGTGAGGAGCCGACCGACCGCATCCTCCACCCGCACCACCACCGGCGGCGCGATCGGCTGCCCCACGGTGGCGGCGGTCGGCTGCGAGGCGAAGACCAGCCGGGGCACGGTCGAGGGGCCCGTCGTCCAGAGCCCCGCCACCTCCGCGGCGGTGAGCGCACCGGTGTACACGCGCACCTCGTCGATCTCGCCGTCGAGGTACTCCAGGTTCGTCGTGTGCTGCCGACCGAACCGCGTGTTCCCGCCGGAGGGCGAGGAGGTCACCGCGATGTTCGTCGAGGCACGCTGCACCCCGTCCACGTACAGCCGCGTCTGGTTGGCGACCGCGTCGACGGTGACCACGAAGTGGTGATAGAGCCCGTCGATCGGCGGCGTGGCGAAGCCCGTGAGCAGCCACGCATCGCCGACGCGGATCTGCCCTTCGGGCGCGTGGCCGATGAAGAAGGCGTTGCCGAGCGCCCCCTGCGAGAGATACTCCGCCCAGAAGTCGATCGCCGTGCGGTTGCGCACGAAGAGCGACACCGAGTAGCTGCCGCTCGTGGGCACGATCCGCTGCGGCAGCTCGGCGAAGCCGGTCTCGCCGTCGAGCGAGAGCGCGCCGTCGACCACCGCGGCGCCGCCGAAGAGCTGGCCGTCCACGCCGCCCACCGCGTCCGACACGTCACCGTTCATCGGGTAGTGGTGGATGAGCGTCGCGGCGGGGATCGTGGCGGTCGCCGTGAACGTCACCGGCGAGCCGGCCAGCCCGGCGACCGAGGCCGTCACGGTCTGCGCACCGGCCGTCGGGCCGAGCTGCCACGTCACGGCGGCGAGCCCGTTCAGGTCCGTGAACTCGGTCGTCGTGCTCAGGTCGCCGCCGCCGGTCGCGACGGCGAACGTCACCGCCACGCCCTCGAGCGGCAGGCCGTCGCTCGCGAGCACCCGCGCGACGATCGGGTCGGCGAGCGCGTCGCCCGCGATCGCCGACTGGTTGTTCCCCGAGGCGAGCTGCAGCGTCTGCGCGCGCGGCAGCACGTGGAGCGTGACCGTGTCCGCGGAGAACGGCGCGGTGATGAGCTGCGCGATGATCGACACCGGGCCGCGCGCCGCGCGCGCCACGCCCGCACCGGCACCGCCCGGCGGATTGATGCGCGCGATGGTCGAGTCCGTCGAACGCCACGCGATCGGCGTGTTCGCGACCGGCTGCCCCTGGCCGTCCCGCGCCACGGCCGTGAACGTGAAGCCATCGCCGGCGAGCGCCGAGTCGGACCGCGGCGTCACCTGCACCGTCGCCGCATTCGCGCCGACGCCCACGCACCGCACCGGCACCACCGGCGGGGGCGGGGGCTGCTCGCCCGGCGCGACCGCCACCACCGTCACCGGCAGCGGCCCGCCGCGGAAGACCGTGTCGCCCTGCGCATTCACGAACGCGAGCGAGAGCTCCATCACCTCGCCGCTCGGCGGCGCGTTCGGCGAGAGCGGGATGTCGAGGTCCAGCACCACCGAGTCGCTCGTGCTCGGGAACGGCACCACCCGGTCCAGCGCCACGCCGCCGCGGCCGTTCAGGAGCAGGACGCGCACGCGCTCGTACGGGACGAGGTCGCTCGCGACGCCGTTCGCGAGGCCGATCGGTTCGTGCTGCACCGCGAAGGCGAAGACGCGCATCACGCGCCCGGCCTCCGGTCCGGTCACCTCGCGCCCGCAGCTCAGGGTCGCGAGCAGGGCAGCGCCGCCCGTGAGGAGCGCGCGGCGGGTGAACGATCGATCGAATCGCGGCACGCGCGGTCCCTCGCGAGGGTACGGCCTGGCGCCGCGCACAGGAGGTGGACGGCTCGCCCGGGGGAGGCGCTCAAAAGGTGCGCCCCCGCGCGAATCTCCCGCAAGCAGGGTGCCGCCCGCTCAGGTGACCTGCGTCACCGCGCGATGAGCACCGGCTGCATCCACGCCTTCGCGCCGTTCGACTCCAGCACCCGCGCGCGCACGTACCCTTCGTCTCCGCGGAACCGGTACGCCGCCGTCGGCGTGATCGCCTCGTGCAGCAACGCCCCGGCGCGTCCGAGGAACTGCACGCGGTACTTGCTGAACGCGGTCGGCCGCACCTCGACGACCATCGAATCGGCGGTCACGCGGTAGTCGCGCAGCTCGACGCCGGTCGAGGAGTAGAAGTCGCCGCGCTCGAGCGCGTCGAGGATCGCGCGCGGGGTGAGCGTGTCGGCGCGCACCACGACCCACCCCTGCCCCGGCCGCGACGCGGTGGGGTCCTCCGGCCGCTTGAAGTGGTGCGCGTCGTCCGTCGCGAGGCCGTAGAGCAGTACGCCCCGGGAGAGGATCTGGTCCCATGCCTCCTCGAGCCCCGCCACGCCGCCGCCACCCACGTTGTTCACCTGCGGGTGGCCGTTGAAGACCTCGAAGAGCCGCATCCCGCGCACCTGCGCCAGCTCGTCCGCCGTGACGGCCCAGCCGAAGTTGGGATGGTTCAGGTGCGGCACCGCGTTCGCCGCACGGATGGCGTCGACGTCGCGCTGAAGCACCTCCGCCACACTCGCGCCCCCCTGCGGCCGCACCAGCGAGTCGGGGCCGAGCGCGTTGATGTGGATCGGGGCGTCGCCGAAGCGGTCCGTGACCTCCTCGCCGCGGATCACGAGGAACCGCTCGTCGAGCCCGTGCAGGGCGTTCAGCGCCTCCACGCTCGTGAGCACGTTGTGGTCGGTGAGCACGAGGAACGCGTACCCGCGCTGCTTGTACCACTTCGCCACGTCGTCGGGGTGGGAATCCCCGTCGGAGTTGAGCGTGTGGGTGTGCGTGTTCCCCTTGTACCAGCGGAGGCGCGCCTGCGCGTCGCGCCCCGCCGGGCCGCGCAACGCGAGCGACGCGACCCCCAGGCCGAGCACGAGCACGAACGAGCCGAGGCGACGGACCATCAGGACTCCAGCGCGGGGGGACGCCGGAACTTGCGGCGCGCCGGGGCCCGCTTCAACCCGGCGCGCGGCGCGCCGCGTGCGTCGTTACCCGATCGCGACGCCCGGCGCAGCGCGCGCGGGCCCGCGACTCAGCGACGCCAGAGCGTCACCCACCACGGCCAGTCGTGGCTCGTCGAGTGGATCTCGCCCGTCACCCACACCCCCCCATAGATGCTGCCGCTCGGAGGCGTGAACGTGACCACGTAGGCCCCCGCGGCCAGCGGCGGCAGGATGAACCGTCCGTCCGCACCCGTCGTGTCGGCCGCGGCGAGGGGCCCGAGCGTCGGGTCGCCCATGGTCCCGCCCAGGACGGCGTACGCGTTGACGATGGTGTTCGCGACGCGCGGCGCGGTGCTCAAGCTGTCGTTGCCCGCCCCGGGCGCGGACGGGCCGAGCACCGTGCCATGCACGTAGCCGGTGCCCGAGGGACCGCCCGGCGGTGACGGCGGTGCGGTCCCGGTGGAATCCTGCGCCGAGCGCGCCTGGAGCCCGGCGAGCGGGTTCGCGACGGGGTCGACGCCGCCGCCCTCGCAGGCGGCGAGCACGAGCGTGAACAGGACGACCGCGAGCGAGGCGGCGCGCGGCGGATGGGACGGACGCATGGGCGTGGCTCCAATCGGAGAGGGACTCGACGACCGGATCGAAGGCGGGTGGGGTCGTCCGCGATCGCGTACCCGTACTACCCGCGAACCGCTCCGCGCGTCAGTTTGGGGCGATGACCGACCTGTCCGTGGACGCCACAGTCCCCTCCCCCGCGCCTGTCGCGCGCTTCGAGCGCCCGGTCCCGGTCATCCCGGAGGACTTCGACGAGCTCGGCCACGTGAACAACGTGGTGTACCTGCGCTGGGTGCAGGACATCGCCACCGCGCACTGGCGCGCGGCCGCCACGCCCGAGCAGCAGCAGCGCTACGCTTGGGTCGCCCACCGGCACGAGATCGACTACAAGGCACCAGCGCTCCCGGGTGACGCGCTGATCGCCTCCACCTGGGTCGGCAAGGCGGAGGCGATCCGGTTCGAGCGGTTCGTGGAGATCCTCCGCGCGACCGACCGAAAGGTCCTCGCTGCGGCGCGGACGCTCTGGGTGCCGATCGGTCGGGAGACCGGCCGCGTGGTGCGCGTCGAGGAGGACGTCCGGTCGGTGTTCTCGCACGGCTGACGCGACGCGGGCGCCGCCCGGTCCCCCGAGCGGCGCCCGCTGGTGTCCCCATGCCGGCGCTCAGAACGAGAACGCCACGCTCGCGATGAAGTAGTTCGTGTACGCGCTCGGCAGCACCTGCGCCACGCCAGCCACCACCTGCGTGGGTGGCACGTACGCGTCGAACTGGTAGCCGCGGCGCCAGTGGTGCTCGAGCTTGAGCACCGCGCTCGGGGCCACGAAGTAGTTCAGCGCCGCCCCCGTGCTGCGCACCGCCGGGATCTTCACGCTCGCCGCACCCGCCGGGAAGACCAGCTGGTCGCCGATCGAGTGCTCCGCCGCCACGCGCCACTTCTCGTGCGGCTTGAGCACCAGGTTCGCGTACGTGTTCTGCAGGTCCGAGTTCGACCCGTACCCGGTCTCGCGCATGTGCTCGGCGCGCACGAGGAAGAACGTGCGGTCGAGCTGCGCCGAGTAGCCGTGATGGTTCCGCAGCCCCTTCGCGCCCGATGTCTCATCGATCCGCTCGTACCGGTCGCCGTACAGGCCGAGCCGCAGGCCGCCCGGGCCGTCGAGGTAGAGTTGCCCGCCCCGGAGGTTGTTCGCCTTCGAGATGCGGACGCTGAGCCCCGAGGCCTCCGAGCGCACGTTGCGGTTCTCCGTGCCGCCCGCGAACGCATGCGCCTCGAACCGCCACGCATCGCCCAGGCCCTTCCGGTACGAGGCCACCGCGCCGTCGACCGCGTCGAACGCGTCGTACGTGTACTCGTAGGGCACGCGGAAGAAGGGGAGCAGCGTGCCGATGTAGCGCACCTCGTTGACGAGCCCGCGGGGCAGCGGCGCGCGTCCCACCTTGAAGGTCAGGCTGCCGGCATCGCGCTGCCAGAAGGCCCACTGCGTCGTGAGGTCGCCGATCGCCGCGCGCAGCGGCGACGTGCCCACGCGCCGGTTCAGGAACTGCGTCACGAACTGGTCCTGCTCGGAGACCTTGTAGCGCAGCTGGACCGTCGCGATGCGATAGTCCGCCGTCCCCTCGGTGGGGATGCCGATCAGCGGGACCGCGCTCGCCTTGGCGTAGCCGGCGTTGAGCGAGCCATGGATCGAGAACGACTCGGCCACGCCCTGCGCCGGGAGCGCGACGGGGATGCCGAGGGCGAGCGCGCCGAGGGCGCCCATGATGAGCGCGGCGAGCGCCGCGCGGAGCTTGGTATGCATGTGCGTTCCGTTCACTTGAGGGTGATGGCCACGACGCCCGCGGGGAGCGCCGCCGAGGCCGAGACGTAGCCGATGGCACCCGGCGTCGCCTTCACGAAGGCGAGCACCTCGTCGTCCGAGGGCTTCGCGACCGGGGGCGTGTCGCGCCCGGAGAAGAGCTGCTGCTGCCAGTACTGCTCCACGGCGCCCACGGCGCGCGCGTGCACGGCGGTGGTGAAGGCCGCGCGGACCGCCGAGGTCTTCGCGAGGTCCACCGGCACCGCGGCGATGCCGCTCGGCAGCTTCTTCTCCTGCTTCAGGAAGAGCTTGCTCGCGGCGGGCTTCGACAGCTCGGTGACGCCGGCGTCGGCGTGCGCGACGAGCCGGTACTCCTGGGCGATGCCGCGGCTCGGCACGGCGAGCAGGGCAGCGGCCAGCCCCGCGCCGAGCGCGAGGCGGGTGTACGACTTCATGGAATGGGTCTCCGTTCGAGTGGTCGAGTTCGGTATCGACCGGTGACACGAAGACCTCACGGCGCGTTACATCGCCGTGACTCGTTCCATACAACTGGACAGGATGCGGACCCGGCGCGGCGCGGCCAGCGCGCGGCGGGTCAGCGGCGGACCCAGCTCCCGCGGAAATCGCTGGTCACGTCGAACACCAGCCCGTCGACGATCTCCCCGTACGCCTCGTCGGGGTCCTGCGCGTCGAACACCACCGTGCCGTTCGCCATCGACGCCGCATGCATCGTCTCGCGCACGCTGGCCGACCGCGACCAGAGCGTCGCGCCGCTCTGGGTGGAGAGCAGTCGCGTGTTGAGCCCGATCGTCACCTCGGTCGTCGCGCTCAACCCGCCGAGGAGCCGCACCCGCGGCTTGAGGTCGCTCACCGTGAGGTGCCCCACGAGCACCGTGCGCACGCCGTGCTGCTCCCCCAGGCGCCGCGCCGCGGCGGCGTCGATCGGCCCGGCCACCGGCCCGAGCTCCAGCACCTCCACGCCCTGCTGCGCGCGCAGCACCTGCTCCGCGAGCCGCTGCGTCGCGAGCGTGATCAGCGCCCCCTCGGCGTTCTGCGCCGTCACCCGGACCACGCCGATGCGCGTGTGCGGTGCCAGGCTCACCATCGGCTCCACGTAGACCGCCGGCTGGCGCGAGCCGCCGCAGGCCGCGAGCGCAGCGAGGGCCAGGAGCAGGACGAGGGCGCGGGTGAACTGCGTGACGCGAACGCTGAACATCGGAGGCTCCGGTGGGGATGCGAGTCGTACCCCACAGGACGAGCAGGCGCACGACGCGGAAACGGGCATCGCGTCCATCGGAAGCGCTGCGTCGGACCCGGAATCGTCCACGAAGACCCGCCGGCGTCGGGCCCGGAAGCGACTCGGCGGCGCCATGGATCCGGCGGGCACGAAACCCTTTCGCCGCGGCCGCCGTCTTACCTAAGAACCTTAGGCAAAGGCGCCCATGTCCGACCTCGAGCTCGTCCGCGGCACCCTCGACCTCATCCTGCTCAAGGCCCTCTCCTGGGGCCCCGCGCACGGACTCGGCGTCCTGCGCTGGATCGAGGCCACCACCGACCGGCAGCTCCTCGTCGAGGAGGGGGCGCTCTACCCCGCCCTCCATCGACTGGAACAGAAGCGGCTCCTGAGCGCCGAGTGGGGGCTCACCGAGCAGAATCGGCGCGCCAAGTACTACCGGCTCACTGAGCGCGGGCGGGCGCATCTCGCGGCCGAGGCGACCCGGTGGGGGCGCTACACCGCCGCCGTCGGGCAGATCCTCGCGGCGGAGAGGCCCTGATATGCAGCAGCCGCCCGCGACCCTCGCGCCTGCCGGCCCCGCCTCTCGCCGCGGGGGCGCGTCATGACCCGTCCGAGACGCACCTTCTCCCTGCCGAGCACCCACGACCGGCTCGATGCCGAGGTGGCCGAGGAGCTCCGCTTCCATATGGAGGAGCGTCGCGCCGAGCTCGTCGCGCAGGGGATGTCGCCCAGCGAGGCCGACGCCGAGGTCCGCCGCCGCTTCGGCGACGCCGCCGCCTATCACCGCGAGACGAAGTCCATCGACGAGGTCACCTTGCGACAGGAACGCCGGGCCGATTTCCTCGCCGCCCTCTGGCGCGAGACGCGCCATGCGGCGCGCACCCTCCGCCGCGAGCGCGGCTTCAGCATGATCGCGCTCGTCACGCTCACCCTCGGGCTCGGCGCCACCGCGGCGATGTTCACGGTGCTCGACGCGATCGTGCTGCGGCCGCTGCCCTATGCCGAGGCCGCGCGGCTCGTCTCGGTGATGCACCCGGCGTCCGTGCCGGGGAGCGGCGAACGCCGCTGGGGGATCTCGCCGGGCGGCTATGTGCACTTCGCGCGCGGCACGCGGACCATGGACGCGTTCGGCATCTATCGCACCTACGGCACCACCGTGACGAGCGGCGGCGACGCCGAGGTCGCGCGCTTCGTGCGGGCCACGCATGAGGTCGCGCCCCTGCTCGGCGCGCGCGCCGCGTACGGGCGCCTGCTCGGGCCCGAGGACGACCGGCCCGGCGCGCCGATGCACGTGATGCTCAGCCACGAGTTCCACCAGCGCCGCTTCGGCGGCGATCCGAACGTGGTGGGCACCATGCTCCAGACCACGTTCGGCTCGCACCTCATCGTGGGCGTCACGACGCCGGGCGTGGCGCTGCCGATGCCCGGCCCCTTCGCCGACGCGACCGACCTGCGCTCGCTCGGCGTGGACGTGTGGACCATGCAGCAGATCGATCCCGCGGGGCCGTTCTGGAACAACCACCCGAACGTCGGCGTGGGACGCCTCAGGCCGGGCGCGACGATCGAGAGCGCGCAGGCCGAGTTCGCGACGCTGCTCGCGCGCTTCCCCGAGCAGATGCCCGCCGCATACTCGCAGCGGTTCTTCGACGATTACCGGTTCGGCGTCGCGGTGGCGCCGCTGCGCGACGCCGTGCTCGGTCCGCGGATGCCGCGCGCGCTCTGGATGCTCTTCGGGGCGGTGCTCTTCGTGCTGCTGATCGCCGCGGCGAACGTGGGGAACCTCTTCCTGGTCCGCTTCGAGGCGCGCCGGCGCGAGGCCGCCGTGCGCGCCGCGCTGGGCGCCGACCGCGTGCAGATGGCGGCGCACTACCTGAGCGAGTCGCTCCTCCTCTGCGGCGCGGCGAGCCTCCTCGCGCTCGGCGTCGCGTGGGCCGCGCTCCGGATGGTCGTCGCGCTCGCGCCGCTCGACGTGCCGCGGCTCGCGGGCGTGGCGCTCGACTGGCGCACGGGCGCCTTCACGCTCGCGGCCGGACTCGCGATCGGCGTCCTGCTCGGCGCGCTGCCGCTCCTCCGTCGCGAACTCGACGCCAACGCGCTGCGCGACGCGACGCGCGGGCTCTCCGCGTCGCGCCGGCAGCGGGCCGCACGCGGCACGCTCGTCGTGGCGCAGGTCGCCCTCTCGCTCATGCTGCTCGCGGCCACCGGGCTCCTCTGGCGGAGCTTCGCCGAGCTGCGCAGCGTCCGCGCGGGGTTCGACGTCCGCGACGCGCTCGTGTTCGACGTCGTGCTGCCGTTCGACCCCTACGACACGCGCGAGAAGCAGGCGGCGGCACACCGCGCGCTCCAGGAGCGACTCGCCGCGCTCCCCGGCGTGACGCAGGTCGGTGCCGGCCCCGTGCCGCTGCAGGACTACGGCACCGGCTGCGCGATCATCTTCCGCGAGGGCCGTCCGTTCGCCAGCGGCGAGGAGCGCCCCTGCGTCGCGTCGAGCACGGTGCTGCCTGGCTGGTTCGAGGCGCTGGGCATCGCGGTCGAGGGCGCGACGTCGACGTGGCGCGACCTCGACGCGCGCACGCAGCCCGCCGTGGTCACGCGCGCGCTCGCCGACCGGCTCTGGCCCGGCGAGGATCCCATCGGGCGGGGGTGGGCATGAACGGGGACGATGCGCGGGTCTGGTACCGCGTGGTGGGCGTGGTGCCCGAGGTGCGGCTCGAGTCGCTCGACCGCGCGCCGACGGAGGCTGTGTTCTATCCCGCGAGCGGCCTCAGGCCGGACGAGCGCGGCGAGTGGCTCACCGGGATGTCGTACATCGTGCGGACGCCGGGCCGTGACCCGCTCGCGCTCGTGCCGCAGGTGCGCGCGCTCGCGAAAGAGGTCGACGCGCGGATCCCGGTGGTCTCGCCGCGCACGCTCGCGACGGTGGCCGCGCGCTCCACGGCGCGCACGTCGTTCACGCTGGCCCTCCTCGGACTCGCCGGCACCCTCGGGCTGCTGCTGAGCGCGGTGGGACTGTACGGCGTGGTGAGCTACGTCGTGCTCCAGCGGCGGGGCGAGATCGGGCTGCGGCTCGCACTCGGCGCCACGCCGCAGGACGTGCTCGGGTTGGTGATCGGGCAGTCGGTCCGGCTCGGGGCGCTGGGGGTGGTGCTCGGCGTCGCGGGGGCGCTCGTGACCAACCGGGCGCTGGAGGCGATGCTGTTCGGGGTGAGGGCGATGGATCCCGTCGTGCTCGCGGGCGTGGCCGGGGTGCTGATGGCGACGGTACTGGCGGCGAGCTGGGCGCCGGCGGTCAGGGCGGCGCGGGTCGCGCCGACGGAGGCGATGCGAGGGTGAGCCGCCAGCTCCCCTCCGCGACGCCGAAGTCATCGTCGCGCGCATCCATCGGCTGGCAGCTCCACGGCCCCTCCGCGACGACGTCGCCGTCCGCGAGCTCACCGTCGAAGCGGCGTACCCCGTCCCAGAAGCGCGAGTCGGTCACCGGAGGCGCCGGCCGCCCGTCGACGTGCGCGACGAGCGCGACGCGTCCCCCGGACTCGAAGCTGACACGCGCGAAGGTGAATGCCGACGCCCAGAAGGTGATCCCGGCGCCCGTGCCATCGATGCTCTGCCGGTAGGCCTCGCCGCCCCACTGCCCCGCATAGCCGTCGCCGTCCCGACGCACCTCGACGATGTAGTCGAGGAAGCAGGTGATCCGCTGCCCGTTGTCGGTGATGGTGGCCGCCTCGGCCGACAGGCGCATCCGGGCCGGGAGCTCGGGGACCGCGGGCGGCGCGGTCGTGCCGTCGCAGGCGGTGCAGGATGTGAGGGCGATCAGCAGGGTGAGCGTGACGACGGGGCGCATGGTCGGATGGGGC